>JAHJRE010000205.1 GCA_018831055.1 Bacteroidota bacterium | reverse complement strand
GCCGATGACTTCCGTATTGAAGATACCATTCCTGATGAAGATGTTGTGCTCACCATCAGCCATATGGGGTATATCAAGCGTACTCCGCTCAGCGAATATCGCCGGCAGAACAGGGGAGGACGCGGAGCCCGTGGAAGCGATATCCGTGATGAAGATTTTGTGGAATACCTGTTTGTTGCTACCAACCATAACCATATGCTTTTCTTCACCGAAAACGGCAAGTGCTTCTGGTTGAGAGTATTTGAAATTCCGGAAGGAACTAAATCTTCCAAAGGAAGAGCCATTCAAAACCTGATTAACATTGAACCCAACGATAAAGTAAGGGCATTCATTAATGTGAAGAATCTTAAAGATGAGGAATACATAAAAAATAATTTTATCGTACTGTGTACCCAGAAAGGTACAATTAAAAAGATGGCGCTGGAAGCATTCTCAAGACCAAGACAAAACGGTATCAACGCCATCAATATCAATGAAGGGGACCGGCTCCTGGCAGCCCGCTTAACCAATGGGAACCAGGAGATACTGATGGCTCTGAAATCAGGCAGGGCAATACGCTTTAATGAAGGAAACGTCCGGGCAATGGGAAGAAACGCCGCCGGTGTTAAAGGAATTACCCTTGCCAATAACAAGGATGAAGTAATTGGAATGGTTTGCGTAGAAAGTGAAGAATCCCATATATTGGTTGTTTCGGAAAATGGATATGGTAAACGCTCCAGCCTTGAGGATTACCGGGTTACCAACCGAGGCGGAAAAGGAGTAAAAACCATCAATATTACCACCAAAACCGGATACCTGATCTCCATCAACGATGTAACCGATATAGACGATCTGATGATCATCAATAAATCAGGATTGCTTATCCGCTTGCCGGTCGAAAGCCTCCGGGTAATGGGCAGAGCAACACAGGGAGTGCGCCTTATTAACCTTCGCGATGATGACGCTATCGCTGCTGTTGCTAAAGTCAGCATCATTGACCAGGAAGATATGCCCGATGAGGTAAATGATGGTAACAATACTGAATCTAGTGAAACTCAGGAAAACAACGGTACAGAGGTGAAGGAGTAATTTTGGCAAAATTATTGTACTGTTTACAGCGTATTTTTTAAATTTGCTGTGTAACCCGTATCAGAAATAATTGCTTTATATCCTAAAACGCTCTTTATTAATAAGATAGTATTTTTTCAAGGATGCAAGGAAATATCAATAAAAATTGCTTAATGATGAAAAAGATTGCTTTCATTTTATTAATTGTATTGGCAGCAGGCACCTTAAATGCTCAAAAAGCCAAAAGGACAACCGCTTATAATTACTTAAGGAACAACAATCTGGCTAAAGCCATGGAATACATCGAACCCACCATTACCGATGAGAGTACCATGGGAGATCCCAAAACCTGGTATTACCGGGGCACCATCTACCTGCAGATAGCTACCAGCGACGATCCTGAAGTAAGAGCCCTTTCAGATAATGCTATTGAAATTGCATACGAATCCTATAGCAAAGCTAAAGAACTCGATGAATCCAATGAATACACAAATGATGTCAATAATAACCTGCTGGTCATTGCTCAGGCTTTTTACGCCAAAGGAGTGGATTATTTCAATCAAAATGACTTTGCTGGTGCTGCTACCAATCTGGAAAGAACATTTCTGATCAGCAAGGAGTTCGGAAAAACAGATACCGTTTCAGCTTATTACACTGCTTATGCTTCCCAGGTAGGAGGGAATCTTGAAAAAGCAAAGGAATACTACAACAAGCTGATTGAAATGAATTACAAAAAACCGGTTATTTACATACAGCTTAGTGAAATATTAAAGTCTGAGGGAGATACTACCGGAGCTCTGGATCTCATTCTTTCAGGAAGAGAAATTATGCCCATGGATTTTGATTTGTTAATTGCAGAAACAAATATTTACCTGCAAAAAGGTGATACTAAAAATGCAATACAAAATCTGGAAAAAGCCATAGAACAGGATGCTACAAATCCAAGTATCTTTTTTGCCGTCGGAACTAATTATGAAAATATTGGACGTTTTGAAGATGCCGAAAATGCTTACAGAAAAGCCATTGAGATCGATCCTCAGTATTTTGACGCGTATTACAACCTCGGTGCCTTATTTGTAAACCAGGCTGCAGGTATCCTCGATTCAGCCAATACATTACCACTTGAAGAAACCCAAAAATATGAAAAGATGAAGGGGGAGGCAGAAACTCTTCTTAAAGAATCCATACCTTTCCTTGAGCAGGCACTCCAGATCAATCCTGACGATAAAACGACAATTGCATCACTTAAAGAGATTTATGCCCGCTTGAACATGACCGACAAATTAAATGAACTTAACGAAAAACTGAAATAATCAATCCGGTATAAAATAAGGGAAGCTTTGTTGCTTCCTTTATTTAAAAAATCCTATTTAACATAATATTAATTATAGGACATAAATATTCTGAATTAATTTTTTCCAGAGCTCAATAATTCATTATATTTATACTTTCCTAACAAAGGAAATAATTATTGTCTAACCAAAAACCATCACCATGAAAAGAGCTTTACTTTCCTGCTTTTTAATTTTTGCTTTTATTATGGCGTACGCTCAGCCGGGATATTTCCCACCCGACAAGAACGCACGCAATTATCACATAAAGGAAACAAAAATGCATCCGGCAATGATGTCGGCACCTGCTGAGACAATTATCGGCCAGAAATTTCTCGACCAATCGGTCATAGGCTATACCTGGTACGATGCGCAAACGGTTAACTACGGAAATGTCATGGAGCGTGTCTTCGCCTTCCCCGATGGAACGATCGGCGCTACCTGGATGAATCGTGGCGAAACCGGTGATCCTGAGCGCGGCGCAGGTTATAACTATTTCGACGGGGCATCCTGGGGAACCTATACTCCTCATATTGGTCCTGCCGACCGTATGGGCTGGCCAAGCTATTCAGCCTGGGGACCAAACGGCGAAATCATGTGTCTTTATAAATACATCGCCGGAGAAGGCCCAATACTTTTCTTTAAAAGAGAAAACAAAGGCGAAGGCGAATGGGTTATGACCGAACTTACCGGTCCTACAGGAACCTCTCTTGTATGGCACTCCATGACCACCGGTGGCGAAAACCATGAATATATACACTTACTGGCCATGACCTATGACGAACCATACATGGGACAAACCAATGCTTTGCTCTACTACCGTTCCTCCGATGGTGCCGAAACATGGGATATTGATGGAGTGATCATCGACGGATTGGGTTCCGATTATTTCGAAAGTATCAACTCACTCAGCTTCGACTGGTCGAATTCCGTCGGAAGCAACATCGCCTTTACATACGGATTTGATGAATATGGCGGAAGAATATTCAAATCCACCAACAACGGCGATACCTGGGATAAAATCGATGTTTTTGAAGTACCCTACACTCCTTTCAACCACCCCGATGATAGCCCGGATATCCCCTGTGGCGTCGGTTCTTCAGGAATAGTTCTTGATTCACAAGGCAAAGCTCATGTTGTTTTTCCAAGAATGGTCAAACTCTTCGTTCAGGGCGAAGTTAACTGGTACCCATATACAGACGGACTTATCTACTGGAATGAGGACATGCCGGTTATGGATACAACCCTTATCAGCTCATACACAATGGATTACCTGTATGAGGCCGGCAACCTTGTCGGATGGGTAACATCCTCCGAGCCCTATGAAATCCCCTCCGGACAACCTAACTATGCTAATGCGCTTTGCGCTTTCCCGCAGATATCCATTGATGCACTCGATAATATTTTTATTTCTTCCAGCATTATGTCTCCGGATTATTCAAGCGGAACCCATTTCTACCGCCATATCATTGCCAATGCTTCTTTTGATGCCGGTACATCCTGGGAAGGACAAATTGACCTGAATACGGATATTATCTATATCTTCTCTGAATGTGCATACCCTCAAATGCCTGCTTATATTGAGGATTTGGTGCATATTGTTTTCCAGGAAGATAATCTGCCCGGTACTTTCGAGTGGCCGAATGAGCAATCCGCAGCCGTTAACAACAACATTTATCATGTTAGCTATCCCAAGGATTTCTTTATCGGGATCAAAGAAAATCAACCCGGGAATACTATCCTGATGTCGGAGATCTTTCCGAATCCGGCTCGTCAGAACATAAACTTCAACCTGTCGCTTGATCAGATTTCTGAACTAACCATCAATATTTTCAACCCCGTCGGCCAGATTGTAAAATCAATTCAGATCAACTCCTTCAACGGGAACAATGAAAATGTTTCCGTTAATATCCAGGATTTACCTGCAGGCATTTATTACTGTACGGCTGAAGCCGGTACAAACAAAACCACAAGGAAATTCATGGTTTACTGATAAAAACAAAAACAGGAATCCCGGATTCAGGGATTCCTGTTTACTCTTACTTGAATGTGATCTTTTAATTCAAATCCTTTTTGCAGAGATAAAAATCTATCCGTTCGCAGGTAGTGTCTTTCATCCGCTCATTCATTTCATCAAGGGTCTTTGGCGGAGGAACTATCACTTTATCACCCTTTTTCCAGTTCAAAGGCAGCGCCACCTTGTACTTATCGGCTGTCTGAAGGGCAACCAGAACCCTGATGATCTCGTCCATATTCCTTCCAACGTTCAGCGGATAATACATGATCAGGCGAATCTTCTTGTTCGGGTCGATAAAAAATACCGCTCTTACAGCTGCAGTTTCACTTTCATTGGGCTGAAGCATGCCATACAACTTCGAAACTTTCATGTCGAGGTCGGCTATAATCGGAAAATCAAAGTAAACACCGGTCTTCTCCTTAACATTGTGAACCCAGGCCAGATGCGAATGAATGCTGTCTATGCTAAGACCCAACAATTCTGCGTTCAGTGCATCAAATTCACTCTTTCTTTCGGCAAAACCACTCATCTCGGTTGTACACACCGGCGTGAAGTCGGCAGGATGCGAAAACATAACTATCCATTTGTCCTTGGCAAAGTCCGATAATTTAATGGTTCCCTTGGTTGTAACAGCCGTAAAATCAGGCGCAATGTCCCCGATACGCGGCATCATTGTAATTTCATTCTTTTCTTCCATAATTAATCTCCTTAATTTTAAATTCTTAAATCATAATTCCTAATTTTCTGCAAATATCATTCATTTTATTATATTTGTCAAATCAATAATATCTATTTTGATATAGCATAAACTTATAATATGACCATTCAACAACTGGAATACGTAATAGCCCTGGATAATCACAGGAACTTCGTCCGTGCAGCGGAATCCTGCTTTGTCACCCAACCTACGCTGACCATGCAGGTTCAAAAGCTGGAGGATGAAATAGGGTTTCAGATCTTTAACCGTACCAGGAAACCATTACAGCCAACCCGCCAGGGAGTGGAATTTATTGATGGGGCAAGAAGGATCATAAAGGAATACCGTTTGCTAAAGAGCAAGATTACCCAGGAAAAAGAGGAAGTAAGCGGGATGTACAGGATCGGTATTATTCCCACGTTGGCCCCCTATCTCATCCATCGCTTCCTCCCCCATTTCATTCGCTATTTACCGGATACACGACTGATAATCTCGGAAATGCAAAGTGAACACATTATATCGGCCATAAAAAAAGACACTATTGATATCGGAATTATGGCCACTCCGATCAATGAAGATCAGATAAGGGAAATTCCGGTTTATTACGAACCATTCCTGGCATATTTGCCGGCCGGGCATCCTTTATTGGAAAAGGAAATCCTGGATCAGAATGAGCTTGGTATAGATGGTTTGTTACTGATGGAAGAGGGGCATTGCTTCCGTAACCAGGCCCTGAATATTTGCAGCGCTACAAAAAGGAACGATGAGATGTCGTTTGAATATCAAAGTGGCTCAATCGGCTCTTTGCTGAGATTAGTGGAAGAAGGTGCCGGATACACATTGTTGCCGGAGCTTTCTCTGGAACACGAAATAGTTAACAAAGACAATATCAGGAGGTTTATCCATCCGGAACCCAGCCGCGAGATTGGAATAGTGGTTCACAGCACTTTTTCCCGTGATGGACTGATCATGGAGCTAAAAAACACGATATCGGGTAATATTCCCGAATCGTTCCGCAAAGACGAGAGCTTTATTCGCATAAAATGGCGCTGATGCTCATTGTATTGCCGGCTCCCCAATTTTCAAAAGTGTAACCTTGTCTTTATGGCTTCTCAAATACCCTTTAAGAATGATATGGGTATCCCGGTTTTCAGGATAGGGTTTTATGCAATCCATCAGGGCTTCGGCATAAGCCGTTTCGTTGATATCCATGTATCCGAAACCGCAGTAATGACCGTTTACAATTTTAACCACCGATCTTTCATCCCTGAAGCGGCCACGGTCAATAATAAAATAGCTATCCTCCGCGCTTATGTACCTGGCAATAGCTTCTTCAACACGATGATTATATGTTTCATGACCTTCCAGACCTGCACATGCTCCCTGGCAACGGTGGATCTGATGATGAAAACATGGGCCCTGGGTTTTGTATAATCCACAGTACTTTTGGCAAAGTGTATAGTTTTCCAGGAGATAATTAAGATGTTCACGACCTTCACGGGCATTGGAATAACTGGTGAGGGGATGATCGCCCGCTCTTATCCTTCTGATTTCAAGGTTTATAAACCCATCCTTATCCGGAAAATCAAACAAGCCATAAGGGTAACTGACTCTTCGTTGTTGCCGGTTAAAAGGAGGCTTATGCCTTTTTATCTCATAAGACTCCAGTAAAAGGGCAATCAACTCGCTTCCCGTAAGCTCATAATGGATGCCGGCCATTTGATCCCTCATGTCAATAGCCCGTTTGGTGATGTTATTGTTCAGATGAGAGATCACCCTGTCTCTGATATTCACGCTTTTTCCGATATAAATAATCTGCCCTTCTTTATCGAGAAAGTAATACACACCAATGTCCTCCGGCAACCTGTCAACAACAGAAGGTTCCAGTCCTGAACTGTAATGGCGCAGGGATGACTCCAGGAAGTTTCTTTCCTTCGACAATAGAAACTCGAAAAGCCTGGCCGTTGCCATGGCATCTCCGGCTGCACGATGTCTCGCTGAATTGGCTATTTCAAGATCTTTGCATAAAGACCCAAGCCCATAATGCCTCCGTCCGGGTAACAGTTTGCGGGCCAGCTTCTTGGTGCAGATGGTCTTTCTTTTAAAATCGTAGAATAAACGCTGGAACTCATGTCGAATGAACCCGTAATCAAAAGCAACATTATGACCGACAATCACCTTGCCTTCCGTCATCTCCACAATTTTTCGGGCAACCTCAAAAAAATACGGTGCTTCCGCAACCATCCGGTTATCTATTCCTGTCAGGCCGGTTATCATGTGTGGGATCCTTTTTTCCGGATTAAGGAGGGTTTGAAAACTATCAACCACTTGGTTCCCGTCATGCACGAGGATAGCAATCTCCGTAATTCGTTCTGATTTGGCATTCAGCCCGGTCGTTTCTACATCAATAACGGCATACATAATCTTCTCAGAGGTTTAAGCTGGTCTGTATTGCATGCACTTGTTTTTTCAACTCCTGTAACTCCCCTGCCATCCTATCCATGGGTAAATTGGGCTCCGGTAGCTCTGAACTGATGTAATGGACAAATTTCCACATTTCCTTGACCTGGGTAACAGGTATTTCATAAGGTTCATAAAGAGGGTTCAATGAGCTGAGCCTGAGTACACCTTTCGTTTCTATCTGGTTGTCAACGATCTTAAACACAATGCCATCATCAAGAGTAAGGATGATGTGAGGGAAATTATTACGGGTAGCCTTCCAGTTCTGGACAAACTCTCCGGTAACCCACGATTTATCAGGGATGGGGAGCATTGAATCCCCCTGTATCTGGAAAGTCCGGTATTTCCTGTTCTTCGATAAAAAAGGAAGCTGGAAAGCCGGCAATATCCTGATGAATTCAGGATCCGCAAACCCACGGGTATAACCTGCCATGGCCTTTTCATTCACCAGCTCGATATTTTCCTCATTATCGCTGTTCACGGTAGTGGCCAGAACACGCAGGCTGCTTCCGTTCAGATACACATCAAAACCCTTTTCCAGCTGGGAAAGCTGGCTTTCAGCAAGCCCGGCAAGATCTATCCTGATCAGCGTATCAATGGCAATGTTGTAATACTTCGAAAAAGCCATCAGCGCTTCTATGCCCGGCTCGGCAACATTGTTTTCGTAACCGCTCAATGTCGGCCTTTTCATGTTCAGCGCATGAGCCACATCATCCTGGGTGCGGCCGCGCCGCTTCCTGAGAAGCTTAATGTTGGAACTGAAATACATCTTAATGTTTTTTTGTACAAGGAAACTTACTGTTGCAGGTTACAGGCTGCAGGTTACAACAGGTTGCAGGTTAACGCACCTCGCTTTCTGTACCCTGCACCCTGTACCTTGTAACCTGTAACCTTTTGCTCCCTTTAACGATTCACATACATAATTTTCCTTGCCTTGTATTATTAATTTGATTATATTGTAATCAAAATTTTGATTAAATTTTAATCAAAAATACAACAAATTTCTAAAATGTCAAGTAATTCTTAAAAAATGTACACAGAAGAGCGTTGTATCGTGCATTTCGACCTCGATACTTTTTTTGTATCGGTAGAGCGTTTGCAGAACAGCCGGCTGCAAGGCAAGCCGGTGATCATCGGGGGGCTTTCCGACCGGGGTGTGGTTGCCAGTTGCAGTTATGAAGCCAGGAAATTCGGTGTGCACTCTGCTATGCCGATGAAAATGGCCCGATCCCTCTGCGGTGATGCGATGGTCATACGGGGTGACATGGACCTTTACAGCCGCTATTCGAGAATGGTCACCGGCATCATTGCCGAACAATCGCCCGTTTTCGAAAAAGCCTCCATTGATGAGCATTATATAGACATCACGGGCATGGATCGTTTTTTTGGCTGTTACCGGTGGACACATGAGCTGAGGGAACGCATTACCCGGGAAACCGGATTGCCTATCTCTTTCGGTTTGTCGGTAAACAAGACCATTTCGAAAATGGCTACGAACGAAGCCAAGCCAAACGGAGAATTGCAGATTCCCGGTCAGCAGGTCATGCCTTTTCTGTCTCCCTTATCCATCCGTAAAATCCCCATGATAGGTGCCAGATCATACCAGTTGCTCCGCTCCATGGGTGTTTCCACCGTGGGAACGTTAAGCCGTATCCCCCCGGAAATGATGGAAAGCCTCATGGGAAAAAACGGCATTGTAATATGGAAAAAGGCTAACGGGATCGACCATACCCCTGTTCAGTCCTATTCCGAACGCAAATCGATCGGCTCGGAAACAACATTCGAGTCCGATACCATCGATATTGCCGAAATACAGCGGATCATAACCTATAAGGTAGAAAAGCTGGCCTTTGAACTTCGAAAAAAGCAGAAACTGGCTTCCTGTGTAACGGTAAAGATCCGTTATGCGAACTTCGACACACACACGTTACAGCAACAGATACCTTATACTTCCTTCGACCATATCCTGATAAAAACAAGCCTGGATCTTTTCAGCAAGCTATATCAGCGCCGTATGCTGATACGGTTGGTAGGTGTCAGGCTTAGTGGCCTGGTGGGAGGAGTGCAGCAACTCGACCTGTTTGAAGACAGTCCGGAAATGATCAGCCTTTACCAGGCTATGGACAGTATACGCATACGCTTCGGGAAAACGGCAATCAGAAGGGGAATTGGAGTATAATGTACTGGAATTCACATTCATATTACAGTCTGCGCTACGGTACCCTTCCGGTTGAAAAACTCGTGGAAAGGGCAAAAAGTCTGGGGATAGATGCCCTGGGCCTTACCGATATCAATAATTCCTCCGGGGTCATGGACTTTGTAAAAGCCTGCCGGGAAAACGGTATAAGCCCCATGGCAGGCATCAGCTTCAGAGACGGGGATAAGCTACTCTATACCGGCCTGGCAATGAACAATGAAGGTTTCAGAGAGCTGAACGAGTTTCTCAGCAACCACACCCTGGAAGCTACTGCTCTTCCCTCCCTCCCTCCTGCCTTTACCAATGCCTTCGTGGTGTACCCTTACGGCAGCCGCGATACCAAAGGGCTCCGGGAAAATGAATATATCGGGGTAGGGATCAGGGACGTATCGCGCCTGCCGTTTTCCAGGTACCGCTATAGCCAGGATAAACTGGTCATCCAGCATCCGGTGGTACACAGAGGGGGTGAAGATTTTCTGTTGCATCAAAATCTCCGGGCCATTGACCTCAATACCTTGATAACCAAATTAAGACCAGACAATCTTGCCGGTATTGAAGCCTTTATGGTATCTGCAGAGAAGCTACTCCGGCGTTACCAGGATTTCCCGGAGATCATCGCCAACACCGAAAGAATGATGCGTTCCTGCAGTATTAACTTTGATTTTCAGTCGGTTAAGAACAAAAGGACTTTTACCGGCAGTGTTTATGATGATCGCATATTGCTGGAAAAACTTGCCCGTGACGGCCTGGTTTACCGTTACGGCAAATCCTGTGAACAAGCCCGTAAGCGTATGGAAGGGGAGCTTGAGATCATCTCTAAACTTGGTTTTGCCGCTTACTTTCTGATCACCTGGGATATCATCCGCTATTCCATGTCGCGGGGCTTTTACCATGTAGGCAGGGGCAGCGGGGCCAACAGTCTGGTAGCTTATTGCCTGAAGATCACAGATGTTGACCCTATTGAATTAAACCTTTACTTCGAGAGGTTTATCAATCCGAAGCGCAGCAATCCTCCCGATTTCGACATCGACTATTCATGGAATGAAAGGGATGAAGTACAGGATTACATCTTCAAGCGCTACGGTCGCAATCATACTGCTTTGCTCGGAGCCATGTCGACCTTTAAAGGCCGCTCCATTTACCGGGAACTGGGCAAGGTTTACGGACTCCCGAAGAATGAGATCGACCTTTTGGTAGAGCACCCCGGGTCGGAATTCAACAACAGCGAGATCATCCGGAATATCCACTCCCTGGCGGTTAAAGTGATCGACTTTCCGAATATCCGGAGCATCCATGCCGGGGGTGTGCTGATCTCTGAGGAGCCTATAACGTATTACACCGCCCTTGACCTGCCCCCCAAAGGTTTTCCAACCACGCAATGGGATATGTATGTCGCCGAGGATATCGGCTTTGAGAAACTTGATATCCTGAGTCAACGGGGCATTGGCCATATTCGCGACTGTGCGGATATTGTCATGGAAAACCGTGGCATCAAAGTCGACGTTCATCAGGTGGAAAAGTTCAAACAGGATCCGGATGTGAAGCGCATGTTGAGATCCGGTGAGACCAACGGTTGCTTTTACATTGAAAGCCCGGCTATGCGCGGCCTCCTGAAAAAGCTACACTGCGATAATTACCTCAGCCTTGTGGCTGCCAGCTCCATCATCCGCCCCGGTGTAGCCCGCTCAGGAATGATGAAGGAATATATCCGGCGTTTCCATAATCCCCGGGGCTTTTCATACCTTCACCCGGTAATGGAAGAACAACTCAGCGAAACCTATGGTGTTATGGTTTATCAGGAAGATGTCCTGAAGGTTTGTCACCACTTTGCAGGGCTCGACCTGGCCGATTCCGATGTACTAAGGAGGGCAATGAGTGGCAAATTCCGGGGGAAAAAGGAATTTCAACGCATTGTGGAGAAATTCTTTACCAATTGCAAAGAAAGAGGGTACCCGGATGAGATCACCCGGGAAGTATGGCGGCAGATAGAGTCTTTTGCCGGGTATTCGTTCTCCAAAGCCCACTCGGCTTCGTATGCGGTGGAAAGCTACCAGAGTCTTTTCCTGAAAGCCCATTATCCGAAAGAGTTCATGGTTGCCGTAATCAACAATTTCGGCGGATTTTACACTTCCTGGGTTTACTTTAATGAAGCCAGGCGCTGGGGTGCCAATATACTCCTGCCCTGTGTCAACAACAGCGAATACAAGACCTGCATACGGGGGGAGGATGTTTACATCGGTTTTATTCACCTCGCCAACCTGGAAAACAAAACGGCATGGGCCATTGTTTCGGAGAGAAATGCCCATGGGACCTTTGCTTCCCTGGAAGATTTTTGCGCAAGGGTTCCGGCAGGGATAGAACAAATGGTGATCCTGATCCGTGCAGGGGCCTTTAGTTTTACAGGAAAGACCAAAGCCCACCTTCTTTGGGAAGCCCATCTCATCATTGGTAAGAAAAACCGCACACCCGAAAGTAATCCGCTATTTCGCCATTCCTCAAAAGGATTTCGCCTTCCCCAGCTGGAAAACAGCCCGACGGAAGATGCCTACGACGAAATCGAATTACTGGGCTTTCCGGTGTCGTTAAGCTATTTTGATCTCCTTCAATCGCCTCCTGAAAGCTGTTTCCTTGCCTCCGGACTTGCAGAGTCAATTGGTAAGATTATTGAAATCACAGGGCTGCTGGTCACGATCAAATACGTAAAGACGATTAAAAGGGACATCATGCATTTCGCCGCCTTCCTTGATAAAAGCGGGGAATTCTTTGATACCGTTCACTTTCCGGATGCATTGAAGAAATATCCTTTCCGGGGAAATGGAGTATACCGGGTCACAGGTAAAGTAGTGGAAGAATTCGGATTTCCCAGTATTGAGGTTCATAAAATGGAGAAAATGGCTCTTGTGAAAGATCCGAGAGCTTAGTTTTCCCAAAGCAGGTCAAGGGGATCGGTATATCTTTTATTGCTGCCCATACCCTGTAAGGTGAGGTCACTGCGGGTTCTTACCTCGTATTCCGGAGCCAGCCTCTCCCCTGCCGGTTTTAAAAGTTCCGGGCCATCGGCTTTTGGATTACGGATGCGATCGGATATTGGATAAGCATTCATTTTCTCAGCGGGATATGGTCTGAGTAAGTGCGTAACTCCCGAAAGCGGCAGGTCATTATCCAGCCATAGCGCTTCATCCCTTTGATCCAGAATTACCGGGGATCTATGATGGGGTATGCGTTGAAGTAAAGAATTTGCCACAGTGGTGATAATCGCAAAGGAATGGATTACCTCTCCTGTCTCCTTGTTGGTCCACGAATCCCATAACCCGGCAAAAGAGAACGGCCTTATTCCATCCTTAAGATAAACAACAAATGGCTTAGCCAGTTTTTCCTTAATAGTGCCTTCAATGAAACAATCTGCAGGAACCAGACACCTCTGCGAACGGATAGGTTTTCTGAAAGCCGGCTTGGTTATTATTCCCTTGCTGCCTTTATACTCCGGGTCATTTTCCTGGTTATGGTCGCCTTCAGCACGGGCATTGAACAGGTACATGGGTTTCCTGGCCCAGAAAGGGGTTAATCCGAAATAGAATAACTGGATTTCACGGGGTTTATCCCCTGTGATGACAGGTGCCTGGTTCCCCGGGGAAATATTATAAGCCGCCTTCCATTCCAAATGTTCCGGGAACGTAACATTGAAACGCTTTTCAATCACCTCTGCTTTCTGAACCAGGACATACCTGCCGCACATAAGTTTCTTTTTACTTTATAGGAAAATAAATCAATGTCTCCCATTTGTTGGGATCGGGCTCGGTGACCGGGTCGTTAAGATATACTTCCCAGGGCCCTCCGGCCATTTCCAACTTATTATGCTTCAAATATTTATCCATGGCCATGTAAACGGCTTCCGACTGATCATAGGGTCCAATAAACAAGCTCTTCAAAGCCTTACCACCTGGGGTAAGAGTGCTCTTCATATTCAGTTTCTCAGGTAATTCCTTGTCGACCGGAAACCCAGCCTCAATTACGGTATGGCCTTCCGGATCCCAGGAATGGAAGACACAATAAGCAGGACCGGTTATATTTGCTTTTCTGGCAGTAATATATCCGCTTAACAGTTCATAGAGCTCAGCCATTTTCATTCCCATCTGATCAAGTGTCGAACTATCGGTGATGGAAAGCGCGATAACAGGTTCCACCTCAGTGACCTCAATATCGGGGAAGTCGGGCATCCCTTCGGCAACTTCTTTCAGTTTATTTAATCCTTTTTCGAAATCCGGCCCCATCATACCATCTATCATCAAACCCATATAACGGGTAATGGGATTGTATCCCAAATCACCCTCATCGGTCCAGGTTACCCTGTATCCCTCCTCCTCCGGTTCAAGGAACATACTACCCTGCGACCGGTATTTACCTCCGTCGAATTTAAGTTCATATTCCATGATTTCATAAGGAATCAAACGGGTTATCATCATCTCACCGTTTCCCATTATTTCTCCATCCCATTTTTGAATAGCTCCCTCTTCACAGGATCCGATAAACTCGATCGTGGCTGCAGAATCAAGCTCCTTTCCCCAGGGAGTCCAATTTTCCCAGTTGTTGTAATCACAAAACTGATCAAAGATGATTTCTTTGTCTGCATTAATAACCACGCTGCGTTCGATATAATACTTACCGGGCAGCAAATAAGAAATGATCACCAGGATAACCAAAATTGCAATAATCCAGATAATTACTTTGGTAAATGTTCTCATAATAATTGATATTTAAGGATTTACACAAATATAATACAATTGGAGGCTCCAATGCAAAAAAAATTATCAAGCGGGCTAATGTAATCCTTTCTAATTTGAGATAAGGTCGATGTTCAACCTGATCTCCCTGCGGAGAGGTTCAACATTCATATTTCCTGTATGAATTATAAGAAAAACATATTTCTCATAAACAGACACAGCGATTTTGTTATTTATATGATCTGAAGCTGAAAAATCAATCCCTTTTTGTACAAAATTTGAGTATTTCCCGGTGGTAGCAATCATATCTGCAATGGCCCCATATTGTATTTGAGCATTGGCAACATTGGTACATTCCAGTACCAACACTTTATAGTTTTCATATATTCCTGCTACCCCAATTTTAAAATTGTAAATATTTGACTGGCTAAGCGGGTAGATATTGTTTAAACCTACCGGACCCTTGAAAATCTTCATTTCAGGATAATCGGAGTGGGTAATGGGCAGAAGCTGTATAACCATCAATGGCTTAAAGGTTGACATTTTGATCTTTCCGGCTATTCCGGCAGAAAATTTATTGAGAATGTTTTCAGCTTCCTTGTCGGGAAGGTTAGTATTCAACTTAACTACAAAACGGTCCTTGGAGAAAAGTGCATAATCGCCGAGAATTTGTCCGGCGTCACCCAGATTATCAGGCACATCATCTTTCATCTGCATCATCGTGTATATCCCAAAAGCAGCCTGAGGGTCCGTCATCTCGTAGATCTCAACAGAAAGTGAACCCTCATCATTTTTATAATCGGCTTTGATAACATTGGAAAAACCATATTCAAGAAAAAGATCAGCCCCTCCATTGATCAGGGAAAAAAGCTCATCTCCTGAATATTTTTCTACCTCCTGAACAAGAAGAAAACTCCCCAACAACTCTTCCGATGGAAGCAAGTCTTCCGGATGAATTGAATCCTGGGCCAATGCTGTAAAAAATAAAAAAACAAAGAAAGTGGTTAAAACTAAAAATCTGGTTCGTTTCATAACTAATTGGGTATTTAGGTTTCCTTGACAATAATCATTGACAGATCGATTTCCCCCTGACCTAATTCATGTGCTTTTACTATATGGAGAATATCTGAGGCTTCATAACCAAGCAAGCGGGCGCCCATGGAATCGGTTGCAACAATATCCGTCCCTGCCAGTATTTTTTGTGGTTGTTTAATCTCACCCGGACCTACGGGTCCATTGGTAGTTATAAAATAGGAGGAATCAACAATCACAAGGTCGGGTTTCCGGTATAGGTTTATCTCTGCAAGGCTTTGCCCCAGATGTTCCGGATCATTTTTTGTTCCTGCACCCAGGTGCATAAATACATTGCTTTTACGTGTACAGATTCCCATCATGTTCTTTATGGCCCCGGTATACAAGGTGGTCGCATGATGCTTCCCAATGGCAATATTGATAAAAACATCACAGTTATCTATTGCTTTTACGATCTCCATGTCTTTGAGCAAAACTGCACCCTGGATTTCAGGAACGGTCCTGAAATCTTCCTCATTAAATTTGGCAGGAAAAACATTGGATTCAACACTTTTCACTTTATCCATTAATTGCTGAAGATCAGAATAATGCATACTGCGTTGCCAGTATTCATCTTTGATTTTCTGCAGGCAGATAAACTCCTGCGCACCTGCATCAACACATTGCTGAATAATGGAAAGAACGATATCAGGATTGACATAGGCTCCTCTGTCTTCAAAGTCAGAATTAACCAATAACCCAACAATCTGTCCTTGGCCGACAAAACGTTTCATACCACCAAGCATCTCGACGGCTTTCCTGGTATTATCGAAATATTCTTCTCCATTAACCACCACAAGGTCAGGAGTAGTTTTAAGAATGCTTCCCCATGATATCCTGGGGATCAATGATAATCCAACAATTGAGGCCGCCCCGGCTAACGTTCCCTGGCGAAGAAATGATCTACGGTTTAGCTTATTACTCATATTATCCTTTTTGGTGTAAATATAAGAATTAAATATGTCTCCTTATTTACCGCACGTAAAGCCATCCTTTAATTTTATTTTCCCGGAAATGGTATTGGTAGAAAATAAAAAAATGAGTATCGGGAATGATTAATATCAAGTTACCTATACTCTATGTTTACAGGCTGCAGGTAGCAGGTTACAGGCTACTTGTAGTGTGGGTGATGAGTGATGAGTTGTCGCTTGCAACCTGTCGCCTGTAACTTTGTGTTAATGTTTCCTGATACTCATAAATAAAAAT
>JAHJRE010000204.1 GCA_018831055.1 Bacteroidota bacterium | reverse complement strand
GAGCAGGAATACTTCCTGGTTGATTCATCCCTGTATTTTGCCCGCCCCGACCTCGTGCTTACCGGAAGGACGGTCTTTGGACATGCTTCGGCCAAAGATCAGCAACTCTCTGACCATTATTTCGGGAGTATCGCCGAAAGGGTGATACAGTTTATGAAAGATTTTGAGATAGAAGCTCATCGATTGGGTATTCCTTTGAAGACCAGGCATAACGAAGTGGCACCCAATCAGTTTGAATGTGCCCCGGTATACGAGGAGGTTAACCTCGCCGTCGATCATAATCAATTGCTTATGCACTTGATGCAAAAGGTAGCGCGTCACCACGACCTGACTGTGCTTTTGCATGAAAAACCTTATGCCAAGGTAAATGGTTCCGGTAAACATAATAATTGGTCACTGGCTACCAACACCGGAGAAAACCTTTTAACTCCCGGAAAGACTGCAGCAACAAATCTCAGATTTCTGACTTTCCTGGTAAATGTATTAATGGCCGTATACAAACATGCCGACCTGGTCAGAGCCAGCATTGCCTCGGCCGGGAACGATCTTCGCCTGGGTGCACATGAGGCTCCACCCGCAATTATTTCAGTTTTCATCGGATCTTACCTGTCCAGACTGCTTGACGATATCGAAAAACAACCAAATGGTGGTAAATTCAAAGCAGAGATCAGGGAAGGGTTTGATCTGAATATCCCTAAAGTCCCGGAAATACTGCTTGATAACACCGATCGTAACCGTACTTCTCCTTTTGCTTTTACGGGCAATAAGTTCGAATTCAGAGCTGTAGGGTCGTCAGACACGTGTTCCAGTGCAATGTCGACACTGAATACCATAATCGCAAACCAACTGGTGCAATTTAAAAAGGAAGTAGATGACCGGATGAATTCAGGCATGAAGAAAAATGATGCCATCATCCAGGTGATCCGTGAATATATCAAAGAGTCCAGGCCCATCCGTTTCGAAGGCAACAGCTATAGCCATGAATGGGAGGAAGAAGCTGCCCACCGGGGATTGCCAAACCTTAAAACCACACCGGAGGCCTTGGCATGTATGATCAATCCTAATAATATTGATATCTTTAAAGAACTCCGGATTTTAACCGGCAGGGAGATCGAAGCCCGTTATGAAACAAAGCTGGAAAACTATATCAAGAAGATCCAGATCGAAGCCCGCGTAATGGGCGACCTTGCCAAGAACCACATCATCCCTACTGCTATACGCTATCAGAACCTACTGGTTGAAAACACCCGGGGGCTGAAAGAGGTACTCGATAGTAAAACCTATGTCAAAGTCTCCAGAAACCAGATCCAAACGATCAAGGAAATAAGTGAACATATTTCAGAGATCAAAGATAATGTAGACAGCATGATCGAGGAGAGAAAGAAGGCAAACCTCATCGAATCTGCGGTTGATAGGGCAAATGCATATATGAGCAAGGTAGCACCGTATTTTGAGGAGATCCGTTATCATGCCGATAAGCTGGAGCTCTTGGTCGACGATGAATTCTGGCCCTTACCAAAATATCGCGAACTTCTTTTCATACGTTGAAAATCCCGCGTAACCCTGAACCGGTATTGGTAGTAAAAGCAATTGATTGGAAAACCACACCGTTATGCGTAACTTTACTGCTTCAGAAAGTAAAATTCCGAACGTGTAAATTGTAAACAACGTTACATAAGTTGAATGCTCATGCGTTTTTTATGCCTATATCTCATTGTTCTCCTTCTTCCTTCTTCACTGCTGTCGCAGATTATGGTAAGGGAAGTGGGGACTGACTTCAACCCGGTTGATAAAAGAGGAGTCTTTTATATGTTGCCTCAGACCGGCTTCCAATTTGATGTCCATGTTCTGAAAACTGTAAAGGTGCGTGGTCCATATGCTGATTATGCAAGCAAATACCTTGGTCTTGACAACGTTATCACATCCGACCAGGTGATTTATACCCTGGGTGATATCCAAATGACAACTTTCACAGTTGCAGATCCGGGGCATTTATTTTTCGTCGAATACGATGAGAAACAGGCTAAGGACAATCAGGAAGTAGAGATACTGTTTTCCCGCTATGGCTGTCTTTCAGGAATAACTTCTACGACAGAAAAGAAACCCGCTGCGGGAGTTCAAATGAATGAATATCTTCCCGACAGAGACAGCCTGGAACGACTCTTCCGTCTGAGGGCCGGGGATAATTTATATACAAAGACTGACACCATCATCCGGAAAATTACTCTTGACACGCTCACCATTGAAGACATTTCCTTCAAACATTCGGTGGCCAGCATGAGTCCGGAGCAAAAGGCAGCCGAAGCTGCTGAGTTCATAGAAACCCTCCGCACCAATCAGCATAATCTGCTTATTGGATACCAGGAAGTTCCGTACAGTGAAGGAACTCTTCGGTTCATGCTGGGGCAGCTTAGAAAGCTGGAAAACGAGTATTTAGATTTATTCAGAGGGAAATACATACGGGAAGAGCTTGTTTATCAACATTCCTATATTCCCAAACAGGAAGATGCGGATAGCTGGATCCCTTTGTTCCGCTTTTCCCCGTTATCAGGATTCCAGCTGCCTGAATCGGGCAGCGATCCTGCCGTATTTATGAAAATCACTCTTTCGGGAGATACGGACAAACTCTCTTCTGTCATGCAGGATATTGCCACCACTGATGTGAAGGAAAGCCGTGGATTCTTTACCCGTTTTCCACAAATGGCAAACATCTCCCTGAGATATGGAAACGATATTCGAAATATTACCCAATTACTCATGCCGCAATATGGCGTCATTGTTAGTATTCCGGCTTCTTTCCGCCATGTATCCCTTTTCCCGGAAACAGGCGGACTGGAAAGAGTAAGGGTGAAGTTTTAGGTGTAACCTGTAACCTGATACTTGTAACATTCTATTTTATTGCCATTCTCAACCTCACCAGTTTTTCCAACAACCCCTCCAACTTATCAAGCTTCAGCATATTTTCCCCGTCGGATAAGGCTTTGGTCGGATTGGGATGGGTTTCCAGGAAAATTCCGTCGGCGCCTGCCGCAATCCCTGCTTTGGCTATGGTTTCTATCATTTCCGGCATTCCCCCGGATACTCCTTTCGACTGGTTGGGCTTTTGAAGGGAATGAGTAACATCCAGGATTACAGGGACATGAAGTTCTTTCATGATAGGAATATTTCGAAAATCAACAACCATATCCTGATATCCAAACATGGATCCCCTTTCCGTAACCATAACAAGGTCGTTACCCGATTTTCTGACTTTATCAATAGCGAATTTCATCGATTCTCCCGATACAAATTGCCCCTTTTTAATGTTTATGTGTTTTCCTGTGTATGCAGCAGCAACCAGCAGATCTGTCTGACGGCATAAAAAGGCAGGAATCTGAAGAACATCGGCATATTCTGAAGCTACAACCGCTTCAGGCTCCGTATGAATGTCGGTAAGGGTAGGGATATTCAATATTTTCCCTATCCGTTGAATTATTTCCAATGCAAGCACATCCCCGATGCCGGTGAAGGACTCCAGGCTGGAGCGGTTTGCCTTCTTATACGATGCCTTAAAAATATATGGTATTTTGTAATCATTGCATAATCGGTTAACGGTCTCGGCTATCTCTACAGTGATCTCATCGCTTTCAACAACACAGGGACCGGCAATAAGAAAAAAATTCCCGCTGTCCGTGTGTTTTATCCCTGGAATGCTCGTGATAATTTCGTTCATATCTTTTGTTTTTCTGTCCGGTTGTTAAATGTAATTCTAAAACCCAATTTATGCATTAGTTGGGTTAAATAGACAAGTTTTGTAAAGAACTATACTATAGCTAATGTTTGATTTTAAAAATATTAGTTAATAATCATATGTCCCTCCCCACAACTTTCTTAAATATTCTCTGATATCTTCTTCCCTGTGGTTTTTTCCGGGATCATAGAATTTCATTCCTTTTAATTTTTCAGGAAGGAAATCCAAATGAGTAAAATTATTTTCATAATGATGGGCATATTTATACCCTTTTCCATAACCTATGTTTTTCATCAGCCGTGTAGGGGCATTCCGGATGGGCAGGGGGACAGGCTGATCTCCCGAACTCCGCACTTCGGCAAGTGCTTTTTCTATAGCCATATAGCTTGCGTTGCTTTTTACCGATGTAGCAAGATAGATAGCTGTTTGTGCAAGTATTATCCTGCATTCGGGGTATCCTGTCTGCATCACAGCATTGAAACAGGCTTCAGCCAGCAGGAGTGCATTGGGGTTGGCATTTCCGATGTCTTCCGATGCCAGGATAAGCATCCTGCGAGCTATGAATTTCGGGTCCTCACCGGCTTCTATCATCCGGGCAAGCCAATAAACAGTGGCATTAGGGTCACTGCCCCGCATGGATTTAATAAATGCAGAAATAATATCGTAATGCATCTCTCCACCCTTGTCGTAAAGGGCAAGATTTTGCTGTATTACTTTTAATGTCTTTTCATTCGTGATCCTGATATCATTTCCGGGTCCATCCGAATTCACAACCAGTTCCAGGGCATTTAGCAGCTTGCGTGCATCACCGCCTGAAACTCTGAAAAGAGCATCGTTTTCCAGGATTTCGATTTTCCGGCCACTGTCTTTAGAAAGGAATGCAACGGCTCGTTCCAGTAGCTTTTTCAGATCTTCCTCGCCAAACGATTTCAGGATATATACCTGGCAGCGGGATAAAAGTGGTGCGATCACTTCAAAAGAAGGGTTTTCTGTAGTTGCCCCGATAAGGGTAACCGTCCCTTTTTCAACAGCACCCAACAGGGAATCCTGCTGCGCTTTGCTGAAACGATGTATCTCATCAATGAACAAAATGGCCTGTGAAAATGAATATTTGGCCTTACCTATAACATCTCTGACATCCTTCACACCCGAGGAAATGGCGCTCAAAGTATAAAACTCTTTATTTAATTGTTTTGAGATGATGTAGGCAAGCGTAGTTTTTCCCGTTCCTGGAGGCCCCCAGAGTATCATGGATGGAATGCTTCCGGCCTCAATTGATTTCCGCAGAATAGCTCCCGGTCCTACCAGATGATCCTGCCCCAGATATTCATCCAGGGTCTCTGGCCTTAGCCTTTCTGCCAATGGAGCCATCCTGATCATGATTTTCCTGATTCTTTTTCTGCCCGATAACCAAACAATCCTCTGGATTTGATTTCCTTTTCGATATATCTCGGAACCATCTTTTCCCAACCCGGCTTCCCTTCTTTGATCAATTCCAGTACGTAGGCAGAGTTAATGAATAACCATTCTTTCTTTACTTCGGTCAGGTCAATGATCTTCCGGTTTTCAATAAGATATCGGTAAAGGTATTCTAATCCGCCTGGTAAAGGCACATTTCGTGAAGTTATCAGATCGCCGCCAATGTTGTTTTTATCTGTTGAAACCCAGGAAATAGTTGGATACACATACAATTTCATGTTCTCAGGAAACAGCTTTCCGAATGCTTCAAATATACCTCCTCTGAGCTGCATATAATATTTTTGTTCCAGAACTTTCAGAAAGGTAGGCATACCAATGACAATACGGAGGTTCCGTATCCTGAACTGGCTGAAATAGGAGACAAGCTTATAATACTCCCTGAAATCAGAGACCATAACGTTTTGCCCCATACCATTGAGCAGGTCAACACGTGCCAGAAAATCTCTTTCATCCAGTGATCCTTCTTCCAGCAGGTTGTTGAGTGTCATTTCACAAAGGGCAACAGTATTGTCACGATCGTAGTCTTCATCCCGCTTAAACATCCGGTAGCTGCTGCGAAGCATGTCGAAACCCACATAGGTGATAGGGCGGAAACTGCCACGGAAAGCCAGCACATTCTTGTGGTACAGCATGTCGGTAGGTTGCTGAACCTGTCCCTTACGGTCAAACATGATTGCTCTTGTCATACCATTCTTCACAAGCTGTACGCTGAGCAGACGGTTGTCGACATAATCCAGATCGGGACCTTTCATCCTGAGCATAGTAACCTCAATCCTGTCGGTTGATAAGTCATCGAGAAGGGATTGTATGAAATCATTAGGGCGATCGTATTTATGATAACAGGCCCAAAGCAGGTTGACACCAAGAACACCAAGGGTTTGTTGCTGTAAGAGAGTGTCCCTCTCTAAAAGATTAACGTGGAGTATGATTTCATTGGGGAGAGTTCCCGGTTTAAGCTGAAAATGTACTCCCAACCAACCATGACACTCGTTGTCTTTATGGTAATTCAGAGTTGTAACAGTATTGGCAAAAGAAAAAAAACGGGTACCCGGATCTTTTTTATCAGCCAAAAGGTTTATCAACTCCGTGTATTCCGTGTTGAGCATTTTAAGGAGCCGTCCTTCGGATACATACCTGCCAGGTTTGTTCTGGTTGTACATCCAATCGCTGAAGATCTTATCGTAAGCCGATATGGTCTTCGCTATTGTTCCTGATGCTCCTCCTGCCTGGAAAAAATTCCTGGCTACTTCCTGTCCGCCGCCAATCTCGGCAAAAGTGCCAAAAATAGTCGGATTCAGATTAATCTGCAGAGCTTTACGGTTTGTGGTTAATATGAATTGTTCGTCTGACATAGGCCGTTTTCCATGTCAAATATACAAAACTATCGTGCTCGTGGACCACGGATAAAGAAAGTAAAGGGTATGGCCAGGAAAGCCAGTAATCCAGCAAAGATAAAGGTTGTGTTCATTCCCAGGATGTCGCTCATAAAGCCAATCGTGATCACATTGAATGCGCTTATGAAGAAGCTTATGGTCATATAAACACTGTTCATAAATGCAGGCCTCTCACTGGCATGTTCCTGGATCAATGCCATCAGTATGGGGGTGGAACTGAACATGGTAAGGCCGATGCAAATCAATAACAGGAACGACCATGCTTTAGCTGCGAAAAGAAATAACAGCATAAAAAACGGGGTAGCGATGGCAATGATCATCAGGGAAATACTACGTCCAATGCGGTCGGAAAGCCTTCCTGCAAAAAGAGCTCCTGCTGCTCCGGCAATCTCCAGCACCGACAATGAAATACCGCTCATCCATAGTGATTCTCCCCTGAGATTCAGGTATGTAGGTAGGAAAGTAACCATGCTGGATTTCATGATGGACATGAAAAATGTGAAGCCAGTAATGGCAATAAATAGTTTCTTGTGATGCCTGAGAGTATTCCATATACCCCTGTGGTTTTCTCTTTTTTGCATATCTTCCCGTATGTGTATGTTCCGGAATGCAAAATAGAGGATTAGGGTGGCCCCCAGCCCGAAGGGTATTAGTTTATATGTTCCTTCCAGTCCCCAAAGGGAAACCGCTCCAAGTATAACAACCGGTCCCGCAGTTCTGGCCATCTCACCTCCGAACATAAACCAGCCCATGCCCCGCCCGATCTTATTGCCGGATACTTTTCTTATCATCACAGGTGCCGGGACGTGAAACAACGCTGAACTGATCCCCATCACAAAAAGGAGGATGGCCAGTACCGTAATGGATGGCGCTACCCCGATCAGGCTCATGGCCGTCGCAGTTACTGCCGGCGCTAAAATTACCAGATAGCGCATGGCAACCCTGTCGGCAAGTACCCCAATAAATGGGTTTAGTAAGGATGGAATACGCTGAAGCGTTGAAAGAACTCCAACCATGGAATAGGTCATTCCCAGTTTGTCAATCAGCAGAGGCAGAATAGGAGCAAGGAACGAAGAATAAACATCATGCAGAAAATGCCCGATTGAAATGGTAATAACAGGACCTATTCTGAATTTGTTTTGTTCTGGCATGATTGGGAATTACCCGGCAAAAATAAACTTTCTGATTATCTTTTTATGCCCGAGATCGATCAAAACATAATAAATGCCCTTCGATAAATCACCACATTCAATAATGATAGTAGTTTGCCTGTCATATTTTCCTACGTACTTCACCATCTTACCTCCGGCATCCGTTATATATATCATAGCTCCATCATCAACCGGCTTTCTGAAATGAATACTAAGCCTGTCATTTACCGGATTGGGAAAAAGGATAAGGTCATCTTCACTGATCTCTCCGGTACCCATGTATTCAGGTAATAAGACAACAGGTGCAGTGCAACTGACATAAAACCCCTGGTCATCAAACAGATCGGTTTTTATCTGATAAGACCCCGTTTCCATTCCGGATGTATTCCAGCTTGCTAAAATGCCATTCCTGATTTCATTGGTGTTGTAACCTGAAATAAGTTTCCAGGAAGTATCAGTGGCGGTATTGTAATACACATCATAATGGCTGAAATCCATCAACAGGGAACCAATTCCTTTATCAATCCATACAGAACCGGTAATATCAACCGTACTATTGATAATTGCTTTGCCCGGTCCGGTGATGGCCGTGTTCCAGATCACTGCGTGGTCTCTTGGTTCCGGTACCCCGGGGAATGACGATTGCACCAGAATCAGTATCGAATTATTCAGCGCGGTTATGGTTCCGTTAACAAGGCTGGAGTATGCGTAAAGCGCTACGGCATTCCCACTCGTTCTGAGAGATGAAATAAATGGTGCAAAGACTGAAATAAACAGGCTCGTGTCGCTTACAAACACATAACCACCCGTCCCATCAACGGTAAAAGTCTGGCCATTTACCGAAGAACTACCCATGGTACCGACTTCGCCAAGCATACAACCGGTGATATCCAGAACAGCCCGGTCAAAGGCATAAATACTCCATGTTTGCACATTGCAATCCTGCAGGTGCAGGTTCCTGTCTGATAATGGTGCTGTAAAATCCTGATAAAAGGAATTGTTTACAAAACCCGAAACCTCATTCTCGTCATCATCAACAAACCAAAGGCCTATTGTACGCAAGTCTGATTGGCTTATGGTCACATCCGATCCCTTAGAAGGCATCAGCCCCCACATAACATCAGCACAGTTGCTGAGCAGGACTTGATAATCCACTCCCTGAACTCCGCTCTGAAGTGTATCAAAAACATAGGCGCCTACCTGCATTCCATCCGGAAAACTAAAGTCAATTTCTGCATGATCATCAAACTGGTGCCAAACCAATACTGTTTCTGCATTACTGATGCTAAGACGGCCATTGTCCTGCATAATGAATTCCCCGGCAAGGTCAATACCATCTATTACAATTTCACCTCCCTTGTATAAGCCAACCGTGGAAAAATCAGGTTTGGTGACGTTTTCGAACAGCATCGAAGCACTCTGGGCAACGGCTATATTATGCACAAGCCCGCCAAAATCGAGGGTAGTGTTGCAAATAGTGGCAGCCGAGTTTTCCAGGAAAAACAATGAACGCTGATAAAAGAATTCCTGGGGAAAATGCAATACCGAAGAATCCGCTTCCATACGACCACTTCCAAAAGCGATGATGTTCCCCAGGATTGTGGCCTCGGCATGGCGAAACCGTAATATACCATTATTCAATAACACTATTGTTCCGGGAAAAAACCATGTTCCGGTGATTTGATATACTTCTCCTGATGTGATCCCAATGTACAAGGTATCCCCGGAACGATTTCTGCCCGGTGAAGCAACTTCCGGGATGGATAAAAGGGTTTTCTGGAGGGAAAAATAAGGGGAGAGGGAACTGGGGGGCTGGGGGCTGGGGGGCTGGGAGCTGGGAATTGGGGTGCTGGGAACTGGGGAACTGGGAATGTGCAGGTCGCTCCCTTTAACCTGCAACCTGCTCCCTTCAACCTGCAATGCTTTCCTGATTTCCATGAAGTGCTGATTATGGTCAACCGGAACTTGAGATGCGGCAAACAGGAACATCAGAATAAATGGGGTTAAAAGGATTGCTTTCTTCATGAGGTTGTTATGGATTGGTTTCGTAATATACGCAAATCCTGTTTAATTATTATGAAATACGCTTTACTTATAAACTGATTTACGATACTAAAAAAAACTTGCATTTTGAGCATATGTTCATTATTTTTGCGAAAAACTAATATATGCCCCGACCAAAAAGCGATAGAATTGTCCATGAGCCACCTGTTTTTTCGGAGTTCAAGCCAACCGGCATCAAAGGAGTTGACTTAGAAAGAATTCAACTTTCTCTTGATGAATTTGAGGCATTCCGGCTGGCAGATTTTATGGGTTTATCTCATGCCGAGGCAGCTGATGAGATGGAAATATCCCGTTCTACTTTCACCCGCTTGATTGAAGATGCCCGTAAAAAGGTAGCAGAATTCCTGATTTACGGGCGTTTACTGAGCATCGACGGTGGTAACGTGCATTTCAGGAACAACATCATTCGTTGCCAGAATTGTGGTTATATGTTCAAAACAAATATGGAAAAGCAATTGACGGAGTGTCCGCAATGCCACTCCAGCAACCTGGTGAGTTTTGCCGGGGGATTTGGTCACGGGGCTTGCTGCAATTTCAGAAACCGTAAAAAAGGAGGTAATTATGCCGGGATTTGACCGTACAGGACCATCGGGGAATGGCCCAATGACCGGAAGACGCAGGGGATACTGCGCCGGTAACAATGAAAACAAGGGCTTTGCCGCCCCGCCTTTTGCATGGGGACGAGGAAGAGGCTTTCAGGGGTATGGATTTGGAAGGGGCCGCGGCTTTGGACGCTATACCAATTGGTATGGTGATGAAAAATCTTTCCTGGAAAATGAAATCAGGATGCTGAAAGATTACCTTGCGGAACTTGAGAAACAGCTGAAGGATAAAGATAAAGGTATTTAACTCTATTGTGCCCTATTGTGACTATTGTGGTAACAATTTTGAATTAAAAATTAAAAATTACGACATGTATCCAGGAAAAGGTTTAGGACAAGGAGGGGGAAAAGGCAGGAATAAAGGCGGGAGCTTTGGCCCCGGTGGTTTCTGTGTTTGCGCAAAATGCGGAGAAAAAGTACCCCACACACAGGGAGTGAAATGTACAACCCTGAAGTGCCCCAAATGCGGACATACCATGATCAGAGAGGAATTGCTGGCTAAAAAGTCAGGAAAAACAAATCAATAAAATTCAATTTTATGATGAAAACAGACGTTTTGGTTATAGGCAGCAGCGCCGCGGGGCTTGTGGCGGCTACTACCGGTAAACGGGTTTATCCCGACAAGGAATTTGTAGTGGTGACTCTTATGCCCACTACCCTGGTGCCCTGTGGTATTCCTTATATCTTTGGGACCGTCGGTTCTTCTGAAAAGGATATAATGCCTGCAGAAAAATCATTTGAGGCAATGGGTATCAAAACTATTTTCGATGAAGTCACAGAGATCAACCGGGAAAAGAAAACTGCCAGCCTCAGGAAAGGGGAGACGATACGTTTTGAGAAACTGGTGATCGGTACCGGCTCATTGCCTTGCCAACCGGCATGGCTTAAGGGTGCCGACCTGGATTATGTCTTTACCGTTCCTAAAAACAAGGTGTATCTCGATGAAATGCAAAATAAATTAAAAGATTGCAAAAAAATCATCACCATCGGGGCAGGCTTTATCGGGGTGGAAATATCCGATGAACTGAATAAAGTTGGTAAAGATGTTACTCTTGTGGAAAAGCTGCCAAATGTCCTTGGACTAGCCTTCGACGAAGATATATCCATTAAAGCAGAAGCCATCCTGAAGGATAGAGGCGTTAAGGTGCTTACCGGACTAACTGTAAAGGAGATTTACGGAAATACGAAGGCGGAGGGAATCGTCCTTGAAAATGGCGATAAAATGGAAGCAGATGCAATAATCCTTTCACTTGGCTATAAGCCAAACTCCACACTGGCTAAACAAGCAGGTCTCCCTATTAGCGACATGGGCTTCATTAAAGTGGATGAATACATGCGTACCTCAGATCCGGATATCTTTGCGGTAGGAGATTGTGCCGAAAAGCGTGATTTTGTTACCCGCAAACCCTGTCCGATCATGCTGGCCTCCACTGCCTGTGCCGAAGCCAGGATCGCCGGTATGAACCTCTTTAAACTTTCTGCAATAAAAACCTTTAGCGGTACCATATCTATCTTCTCTACTGCTTTGGGCAATACAGGATTCGGTGTAGCCGGCCTCACCGAAACCATTGCACGAAAAGAAGGATTTGACATTGTTACCGGTGTTTTCGAAGGTATTGACCGGCATCCCGGTGCATTTGCAGATACCCATAAGCAATTTGTTAAGCTGGTAGTTGCGAGGGAATCCGGTGTTATTCTCGGTGGGGAAGTGTCGGGTGGACTTTCCGTTGGAGAACTTATCAATACCCTGGGGATCATAATTGAGAACCGTATGACCATCAATTCACTGCTAACGGCACAGATCGGCACACACCCGCTTCTGACGGCATCCCCTGCAGGATACCCGTTGATAAAAGCAGCAGAAAACGCATGCTCGAAAATCGTGTTCGCTGTCCCGGTGTGATAACCGGGAAGAAATGTTACGCGTGAAAATAAACGATTGGATTATTGCGAACGAACAATAAATAGCCGCAGGTTGCAAGTTACAGGTTACAGGCTGCAACCTGCAACTTGAAACTTGTAACTTGCAGCTTGCAGCTTGCAGCTTACAGCATTATATTCACCATCTCATATGTTATTATCAACCATTGTTATTTGTTATCAAAATGTCAAAAAACATCAAAATCGGAATTATTATCTGTGACCGTTACCGGGATTGTGCCGGTGGCAAATGCTTCCGTTCCATGAAAAACCGGGAAGGTGCCTTCAGCATTTACAGCAAGGACGACGAACTTGAACTGGTAGGTTACACGACCTGCAGGGGGTGTCCGGGTGGAAATATTGAATACACTCCACAGGAGATGATCAAAAACGGTGCAGAATACATACATTTGGCCACAGGGTTCCTGGTCGGTTATCCTCCTTGCCCGTATATTCAGCATTTCCGGGATTTTATCCAGGAAAAGTATGAGGTTCGCGTCATCCTGGGTACACATCCTATTCCTGAAAAATACAGGATCACTCACGAAAACATGGGTACCTGGAATTCAGAAGAATGGAAAAAAATGACCGCTCTGACGATGACTGACGAGGAAACCCGTCTGGCTTACAATTAGGACAACGATGTATAAATATTTGTTTGGACCTGTTCCATCCCGGCGCCTCGGTATGTCGCTGGGTGTTGATCTTATCCCGCATAAGGTCTGTACATACAATTGCGTTTATTGCGAATGCGGGGCAACCACCGATCACACGGCAACGCGCCGCGAGTATGTCCCGGTAGATGAAGTAATGCGCGAACTGCGCGATTTCATGGAAAAGAACCCCCGGCCGGATTACATAACGTTTTCCGGGGCAGGTGAACCTACCCTCAATATTCGTTTCGGGGAAGTATTGGAATTTATTAAAACCCATTGGCCGGAGGTACCCGTTGCGGTGCTGACCAATGGCAGCCTTTTTTTCAACGAGCAGGTCCGACGGGAACTGCTGCATGCCGATATCATACTTCCCTCTCTCGACAGCGCACTGGAGCGTTCTTTCAGGAAGATTGACCGTCCGGTAAATGAGATCATCCTGAAGGAAATTATCTCGGGGCTTGAACAATTCAGACAGGAATATCACGGGCAGATCTGGCTGGAAGTATTTATCCTGCCCGGCTACAACGACGATGAAGAAAACCTTTACGCCCTTAAACTTGCTTTTGAAAGGATCCGTCCCGACCGCATCCAGTTGAACACCCTCGACCGCCCGGGAACGAAAAAAGGCCTCAGTCCGGCAAAGATGGTTGAACTACAGGCTATTGCCGATTACTGGGGGCTCGACAATGTGGAGATCATCGCTTCCCCTCCCAAACGCAAAGAGCTCCTGTCATACCGCAGCGACATGGAAAGCGCCATCCTGGAAACCATCGCCCGCCGGCCCTGCACCGCAGATGATATTGCCCAGATCCTGGGTACCCATGTCAATGAAGTGAATAAATATCTGGGAGTGCTGGAAGAGGAAGGGAAGATACGGCGTGAAACAGGGGAGAGAGGAGTGTTTTATAAGAAAAGATGAATGATCGAAGATGTCAGATCGCAGATGTCAGATCTTAGATATACTCTTCGATCTGCGATCTGCGATCTCACACTATTCCCATTCCCAGCGCCAGGGAAAGAGCGATCAGCATCAGTGCCACTATTAGTTGTATAGATTGTATAGTCACTTTTTTCAGTAGTTTGTTCCCGAGATATGCTCCTGAAATAGCAGAGATAACAGCAGGTATGACAATGTAAAGGTTATCAGTAAGTCCTGATGCCAGAAAACGAGAGGCATAAACGCTGAGGCGGGTGAGGTCGACAAAAGTGGAGACTACCACAGCAGTGCCGATAAAAGCTTCTTTAGAAAGGTCTGCCTTGATCAGGAAGGCGCTTCGCAATGCACCCTGATTTCCTGAAAGTCCTCCGAAAAAACCGCTCAAGGCTCCGCCAAGTGGTAATTTCTCCCTCCCAAAGCTGAGTTTTTTCAGGAAAGGGAGAAGATCCATAAGGGCAAAAATGAGCAGTAACACGGAAATGATGAATTTCACCGGGTAGACTTCAAAATGCCTTCCTGCAAAATCATAATCGAATAGCGGCCTGGCATCCGGAATATGCAATAAAACCCAGGCTCCTAGAAAGGATGCCGCTACGGCTGGAATACCAAAACGCAACAGTACCTGTTTGTTTGCGTTCCTTCCTACCAGGATGACCTTGAAAATATTGTTCAGGAAATGTACAACCCCTGTCAGCGCAATAGCCAGATCTACCGGAAAAAATAGCATGAATATCGGAGTGAGAATGGTTCCCAGCCCGAATCCTGAAAAGAAAGTCATAATGGCTGTGAGAAAAGCTGCAATGCAAATGATAAGGATTTCCATAATACCCCCTTAATTTATCTATACCAAACAACCACCTCTTTCCCGCAATATCCCTCACCTTCCGGGAACAAGACAGAAACAGTGTGAATGCCATCTTTGATGTTCTCAAGGGTTCCTCCCGTGATTGTCTCTACTTTATAATCAAGCAGAATCAGCCTTATTTTTCCTTGTTTTCCTGCAGGGCCTTCCAATTGGATACGATACTTCCCGTCAACAACAGCGGAATTCAGGACTCGCACACCGGATGAGCTGTCTCCCGGCATCGGATCATATTCCTGCGGCAAAACTGAGATACCTCCATAGCCGGCAATGGATACGGTATCTGTATCACTTAAGAAAAAAGGTATTTTCAGGGCCATCCCCTGATCGCTGTCTTCATATGTCCAGGGCACGGTAACTCCGTTGATTTTCACGTCTCCCACAAAAGTGCCCGGTAAAAGAAAAGGAGAAAAATCCATTCGTACGGGTTTGTCGGATGTGTTGGTCAGGATATACCGGTATTCATCATCGGTCCGTTCAAACTCCATATGTATCCGGCGAGATCCCATACGCAGGTTTCTGACTTTTAAATGATTCCAGCCGGGAGGCAGCTTGGGTTGCAACGAACATTTGTTTTTCATCACATCACAACGGAATCCCAGCATTCCTTCCACCACGGGCTGTATCACCATGGTTTCCGACCAGGCCTGGTGGGGACAAACCCCGAAGGGCTTATATTGGCTTCCATGCAAAACTTCCTCGATATAACCCAGCGACCAGTCGCGATAAACTTTCAGGTTGTTCATTACATGTGTGAAAGCTTGCAGGGGCCTTGCATAGCGATATTCAGCCAGGGCAACCCAACCCGTGTATAAAGGCCAGACGCTACCGCTGTGATAGCCGCCGGGATTGAAATGCGGGCTACTTTTCCCGGTTATCCGAACACCCCAGTCGCTGCTGTAATCGTCGGCAGCAAATTTTTCCAGGATGGGCAGGGCCCTGCCTGTGTCAGCTTGTCCAAAAAGCAAAGGAATACCCGGCATTATGGAAAGGGCTGTATGGAAACTGCCGTCCTGCATGATCCCCTGGTAGTAAAAGTTTTCGTTTTCGTTCCACAGAAGGGTATTCAGTTTATCCTTTACAATTCGTGCATCATCACGGTATTTACGGGCAAGGTCTTTCTTTCCGGTAAAGGCAGCCATACCGGCGGCGTTATCCAGAGCTTCCGCCCAGCAGGCTGTGAGGTACAAGGAAGAGTGGGAGCCAAACAGATGCCCTCCTTCCACCCAACCATGTCCTACATTGGTGTTTTCAATAAGCAGGTCACCATCGGTATCGGTTGAATAACAGTAGTCTATGGCTTTTTGTATATTTTCCCAGGAATCGCGAATGAACTTATAATCACCTGTATGCCGGAAATATTTACCTGCCAGGATAACATAGAGAGGTGTGGCATCTGCAGCATCGTAATGCACGAATCCCGAGGTACTCAGTTCATGGAATATCTTCCCGTTCAGATCCTGGAAATCCTGGAAAAGTATCAGAATATTTCTTACGCCTTCAAAATCGCCATAGTCCAGAGCAGCAAATGCGCTCCAGGCTCCGTCGCGGCCAAAATACCAGGCGTAACCCGGACGACCATTGACTTTATGGCCACCGTCCCAGCCTCTTGCCGTTGTTGAATACCCGGCAACCAGCGATAAGCCGAGCCCTGGCGTTTCCACAAACAGCTTGTCGGTCGCCGATACTGCCCAGGCAAACCCCTGATTGAAAACAGTATCGGGAGATACAAGGGTAAGGAAGTTATTGGCAATGACATCGCTGCGTATCCTGGCCATATTTATAATACGTTGCGGATAGATCACAGCTTCGCTGTATGCTAAGCGGGCAGCGTCAGGACTGAGTTTCCCTGCTACCAGGATAAGGTCAAGAGCCTGATGGCCATCTAAGGGCACTACTGCCTCGGCTGAAAAGAGGAAAGTGTCGGCAGGAGAGGAGTTTAGAGGGGTGTAAGGACCGGCTTCCCGGTGAGATGAAGGCAGGTTACTGCCAAGCATAACGGAATACTCCCGATATGGATCGGTAAGCAGGAATGCATTCAGCAAAGTATCGTAGGCATATTGTATTGCAGGTATCACCTTTTCAGAGTATGGCCACATAAGCCGGAAATTTGAATGGAAACGGTAAACAAGTTGAACAGGCTGGTCTCCGCTGAACTCATAGTGTATTAATGCTTCCGGTTTGTCAGGAGTCACTGCGACGAATTCCTTAATTATGATGCCATCAGTCTCATATATTCTTGTGAAGCATTCCGGCCTTACCTGAACCGCTGGGATCAAGCTCCCCAGCCATGTAATTTCGGTTTCTCCCTTCCGGACTATCCCTGCTTCATAGTCTCGCAGTGCCATCATTGGGTGGGCCCAGACTTCCTCGATTCCTGACTTTTCCCTGCCCATTAAAAACATGCGCCGGCCGGCCACATCCCAGAAATGATCTCCACCTGCCGGGTTTTTCATTACCAGTTTCTCCCGGAATGGAGGCCAGACTGCCGGTGGGTTCATATTTACCGGACGGGCAAAGGGAGTTAATTCCATTTTCTCTATCCTCTGTTTTTCATAACTCCAGTAAGCATTGCCTTCAGGATTATCATTGCCGGCAAGGTATTCCAGGATATTCTTCAGGAAAAGACCGAGGTGAAGTTGATTAACATTATCCTGGGAAAATATCATGTAAGCCCCGCAGGCTATTACTTTTCCCTGTCCTGAATCGTATTCCAGCAGAATCTTTTTATCCTCTCTTACAAAAATGTAATCCCAGTCTACCCCGATCACCTTACCACCGGCAGGTAGCACATCACCTCTGAAACCATTCACCCTTACACGGATGTTTTCTTTTGGTTTATTTATATAGGAACCCCCGTTCAGGCCAAGAAACACCGGATGTTCTCCATAACCGTGGATTCCCAGCATACGCCCGTAACCGTTGTCGGATGCTTCTTTGCTCCAGGATTCAAGAGGCATGGATTCAAAATTCAGGATATTCAGGTATTTGACCGCATCCAGGGTCAGGAGGCATCTACCTCCGGAGTTGATGTAATTCGTGAGTATATCCAGGAAGTCCTTTGCTTTTTCCTTAGCTGTGAAGGGCATGGAATCGGGCCGGTGTACCCATAATACCTTAATATTGTTAAGAATAGATGGATCCTTGCTTATCGTAGCCAGGCTAAGTGTATTGTAAGAAATCTCACCACGCGATAATGCGGCCATAGCAGCCATTTCTTCCATTTTTTGAGTTCCTGAAGGGTTCAGGAAGAGAAAACCAACAAGGGTTTTTTCATCCTGCCCTTGCATCCTGAAAAGGATTAAAACCAGCCATAATGCTGCAATAACTTTTTTTATAACCATTATCCCAAATATTTCAGACAAATCTAAGGATTTAACCCAAGACAGGGAAAGGTCTGATCTGGGATATTCCTGATTTCACCGTCTGAAAGCAAAGAAAAAGGGCCCCACCAAAACGCTAAAAGGCGGGGCCCGGCAATTATTGGAACGCAGAAATACTTTACATGTCGGTAATGGTAAAAATAACTGTGGTTTCGTATTGATCAGCCGGAAGCAGAACGGAAACCCCATTCAACCTGTAGGCAACCGGGATATCGTACCACCTTCCCGTTCCCCAGAAAAAATCGGCAGGTAAATTGGTTATAGTCTGATAATTGGTGCCGCCCGTAATGCTGTTAAAAAAGATGGATCCTCTGGTACCGGTACCCGTACGGATGGTTTCCAGTCCCAGGGAGGAATCCCAATTGTTATCGGATTTATGTACGGTAACTTTCCACATAAAATTACCTATCAGATTATGCATAAAGGAATGGGTTGCCACAGTGATCTGGTTGCCGCTCACACTGTTATAGGTTCCGTTAAAATCTTCCCCTGCCTCGGTAATGGTTATAGGAGGAAACGCTGGAATCCCGTTTACGCTGATTACCAAACCTTGCCCTTGAACGGATAAGGTAACGATGGTCAGTGCCCATAAAAGAGTGACTTTTATTTTTTTTGAACTAATCATCGGTAATGGTATAGGTGATTTGTATTGCAGTAGAAGACTCCAGATCAAGTTTACTGAAATCAATAACTGACAGTGAATACGTTAGATTATGGCCGTTGTTTTGTCCGTTGCCTGTGAAACATCTACCTATTCCTGAAATAATGCGCTGCGGTGAATAGTTGACGGCTATTTCCCCGGAGGTTGAACCGAAGGTACCGGATCCACTGCCTGCAAAAGGAGCGGTATTAAGGTTGAGTTCAAGACCTTGCGGAAGTGTTCCTGCCGTAATCTGTACCATGATTGACCTGGAAAGCCCTCCTGTAGGCAACGAAGAGCTGTAGTTCAACCAGAGCTGACTATTTGAAGCCGATTGCGTGGACACGGGCAAGCCGGCTTCCGTTGGTGCCATTACTACAAGAACAATATTCGATAAAGCTGTTGGTTCAAGATCCAGCATGGCAATTGAAGGTATCCCAAACGAAATATCCCCATAACCCTGTTGCTGTGCCATAATGGATGCAGGAAAGCATAATGCCAGGGTAAACAGGGTCATCATCAAACCAGGAATGAATAGTATTGTAGCTCTGAATTTAATCATGTCAGTTCTTCTTTTTTGTAGAGATCTGTATGTTATTGTTTTTCATTATCAGTTTTCTCTCTTTCTTCCTGATATTGATTTCAATCTGCCGGTTATCGCCCGGTTGCAGATCAAGGCTGAACTCCGTTTTTTCAATGATGTACTCAGGTCCCAGTCCATTACGGTAAATCTTTAACGTCCAATCACCGGGGCGCAGAAATGGAAATGTAAAAGATCCGTCTGTTTCATTGAGTATCTTTATACTTTCTTCACCATTACGGATTTCCAGAATCAACTGTACAGGCTTGGTTTCTTTTTCTTCCAGAAGTTTAACCTTGCTTTCCTGGATTTCAAGATTAAGCCTTCCTTTTACTACAACAGCGCGGGTAATACCAAAAGCAAGCACTGTCTCCTGGTCCGCAAGAATCTCAACCGGTAAAGGAAAATTCACATTGGGTATATCCCTCATTTCAATGGAAGACTTGTCCAGCAATAAAAAATACTCTCCTTTGGGAACATTGTTAAAGGTGAAGTTACCATATTCATCGGTGGAAGTTGCCTGACCATTCAGATAGAGGATAATACCCTCTGTGGTCTTTACTCCCAGATTTGCAATATTTCCGCGTAAAGATCCTATGTCACCGGTTTTCCTGATGGGTACGTTAATATTACAGGAATAGGACAGAGAGAAGGAATAATCCGGGTTGCTCAGTTTCTTTTCCTGCAATGTATAGGAGCAGATCGCGGTAATATTGTGATCTCTGAAAAAACGATAATTAACGTTTACTTCAAACAGATTACGATTCCTGTAATATTCTTCCTGTGAAAAGTTATTTTGGTATTGTATACTGGTAGTCAGGTTTTTTGTAAACTGTTTCCTGGCGGAAAGACCGAATGTCCAATCCTGACGCTGTCCGAACAAAAACGATTCCATGTTCGACCAGGAAGCAAAGACATCGAAGCTTTGCATAGGGGAGGGCTGGTAACTGAATTTCCCGGAGCCCTTCATGGTGTTTTTTTCGGTTATTCCCGACTTTTCCAAAAGATTGTCGACCTTACCGTACTCCCATGACAGTGTATATCCCAGTTTTTCCAGGTTATGCGAATAATTGATTTTCAGGAAATCGTGGGTATAATGGAATTTATGAAGCGGCATTCTGTCTTCCTTGGTTGTTCTACCTGCTGCCAGACGCAAAAACATCTTTTTTGCGAGCATTATGCTTGTCCTGGCCTGATAACTCTGTGTAAACGGCGCTGTACCAAAGAGTGTATCCAATTGAGCATTTTTGAAATCCTGGCGGAAACTCACGCCGGCCGACAACCTCCTTGAAAAATTGTAATTTATGGTACCATTATAAAAACGTGCATTTTGGTAAAATCCTGGGAAATTTTTGTTACTGTACAGAAAAAATGCTGAGATATTCAGCCGGTTTATGGATGATTGCATAAAGACCCTGTATCCCATTCCTTTTTTGTTTCCATGATTTCCTGTGGCAATTTCTGCTTCTAAGAGGGTATTTTTTACTATTTGAAGATTGGTGGTGATACTGGCAAGGTGAACTTTTTCCTTGCTTTCGGGAACAGTTTTCATGACATAATGTATGCCCGTTTCGTTTTTCTCAAGAAATCGATATTTCCCATAAGCTGCCATCTCATGTTTAATCTCTCCGAAATAGCGTGGTTTCATCTGGTAGGTGCCTATTTTAAAGTTGCCGTAGGTAGCACTTGCTTCTACACCACGGCCATAACGGGCAAATTCGGTGAGTTGTGTAAGTCCGAAACCTTTATCGCCCACGAAAACGTAGGCATGAGGATTGCTGTATGCGATAAAATATTCATCATACATTCCCATGGCTGTTGCCCCGTATTGATTAGGACCCCTGGCCAGAAACTCCAGCTGGTGCTTGTCGTTATGGTCAATAAAGCCCTTGCCAAAAACCTCAGCCTGGTAACCATAGGTATATTCACCATTTTGTCCACGCCCCATGTACCGGCTGGCAAACTTAACAGGAAAGCGTTCGTAGATATCCGTTTTTGCCTGGCGGGAGGGAATAAGTTTTACATAATGAAACAAATGTTTTTCAAATGATCCCGGGATAAAAGCTCTGACACTGAAACTAACCCTGGATTCAAAAGCCTGATCGGCATTGGTTGGGGTTTCTACCCTGACTATGGATGATTCTCCCGGTGCAAGGGTGATGTTGTTACTGCCTTTAACAAAACAGTTGGAGGGAGACAAGGAGATGGTTTGGATTTTATTACCCGTATTTCTTAGCATCATGGAGGTATGAATATCTTCTCCCGCAATTATATATGCCGGGGATTCGGCGAGTTGAAATTCAAATTGTATGGATTCCATGATTTCGAAATTGCAGGTGAAAGAGGCAATATCATTACCGGAGAAGATATCGGAAAGGATAAAGGAAAAAGGATAGATTTCGGCAGGTGCCTGCACCGGCACCTGGAAATTTATCAGATGCACCCTGATCCCTTTTCCTGCGATTGTCAGCGGTTGATTACCGAGCACCATTCTCCATCCATCCGGTAATAAAACCCGGGGCCTGGCTTCAATGGTATCGTTGGTATTGTTAAATACCTTGAATACCAGTGTTTGAATGGCCCCGGGTTTCAAAGAATGATTTACTGTGGTCAGCTCAATTCTGACCGGTTCGTTTTGCGCAAACAATGCATTTGAAAAAATTATCAGGAAAATAACCGTATGCCATTTACTGATCATTAAGGTTTAATTCCAGATTGGTTCCAAAAGCATAGTCGCCTCCGCAGTCAGCTATCAAAATTCCCGAATAGCTTTCTTTTTCAAGCTCGGGCAAAGGTAGCATGACACGTACAGAGGTTCCCGGATAAATTTTGCGCTTTTCCGATTTGAGGATTCCTTTAATCTCTCCCGTCGCATCGTATAACTCAATACCGATTTCAGGTCTGAGCAATCTTTCTCCGGTGTTAATAATATCTACCGAGAGGTAGTTGTTTACACTGTCTACTTTGGTTTCAAAACCGATGAATTGCAGATCGCGGATACCGGTTTCCCCGATATTTGTCACAACCTGCACAGCATACCGTATCAGGGTTTGAATGTTCACACCCCTGGAGTAATTTGATGTATCAATAGGTTTGATGCCTTCTACCATTACCACGCTCCAGTATGAACCGTCAAGGGTATCAACTTCCGGAATGGTGACTTCATATTCTATCATGGCCACCTCACCTCCCGGAACGGTCAAATAAACCGGATTGCATACTATCCAGGATGCATTAGAACGGTCTTGCTGGCCGGGTTCATTATAACTGGTGATGCCATCAAAAGAATAGAAATAATCTTTCTGGTAGATTCTAACAGCGTGCTCGCTCTCCGATAAGTTTTTCACTTCGATTATCCCTTTGTAGGTTTCGCCGGGTAAACCGTTGAATTCCTGAGTTAATCCGTTTAAAACAATAATATTGGCGAACGAGTTTCCTGAAAAAACCATGATCAGTGAAAGAATAACGATAATTCTTTGACCGATACTACTCATTGTATTATTATTCATGGTGATCGATATTAAGTTTTCAACCTGCTTCCGGGTTCCTCATCCGGCAATGAAAGGCGTTAAACAAACATGCGGAAAGGAGAACCCTTGGCAACAAAGCAATTATGGGATTCGACTTATGGGCCTGATCTTAGTTATCCGTCAGTGTGTAGGTTATTTCCACTGCTACCTGGGCATCGAAATCCAGTTCGGCATAACTTCCTAAAGCTGAGTTTAGCTCCAGTGTGTAAGTGAGGTTATGGCCGTTGTTTTGCGGTGATCCGGTGTAACAACTACCAATACCTGTGACCAGATCCTGGGCGGTTGAACTTAAGGTAAGCGTTCCCTGGGGAGTGCCGACAGTGCCGTCACCTTGACCGGCATCAGCTGCAGCAGCAACTTTCAGGAGCATTCCGTCAGGCACGGTTCCGGTAGTAATGGCAACGGTTACCTTACGGGTGGGTTCGGTTGTAGAACCAATAATGGAGGAGTAGTTCAGCCAGAGGCTGTTGTCGGTAGCTGTGGAGTTGAACACAACCGGGAGACCCGCCTCTTCCGGAGCCTCAGGTCCCAAAGTCAGGGTTGCGGATAATTCCGGTTCGATGTCGAGAAGTGCAACTTCCTCAACACCAATGTTGATTGTGTGAGAGAAATAATTTTCGTCATCGTAGTCGCCAAGTTGCGCCCACGTTGAACTTCCCGCCAATAGAGAAACGGCGGTCATCAGAATGATGGCTTTTCTTTTCATTTAAGAAATGTTTAAGTTAGTAATTTGGTAATTTTATATGATATACATCATATGCGCAATTGTACATAGGTAAAAAGAAAAGGTTACGGAGCGGGTGAAATTTAGATTTGGTTTAAATAAAAAAGGGACTCCATCCCGTAGGATGGAGTCCCGCATGAAGGATTTTCATTTTTTTACTTCTTCAACTCTTCCAAATCAATATCAACCATGATCTCAATCGTCTCAGAAATATTATTAACCACTGTGTTCGGTATCCTGACATCATAATCAGCCAGAAGTATGCTGAATTTTGTTTTTCCGGATATCTTTCCTCCGGATACTTTTAACTCACCCGATTCCTGGATGTCTTTTGTAACACCATGTATAGTAAGTTTCCCATGGATGATGGCCTCATAAGTGCCGTCTTCAGGCAGGGAAAGATCAGCAATGTTTATGATCTTACCTGCAAAGGTTGCATTTGGAAATTTATCTGATTCTACATAGTTTTCGTTGAAATGCTCCTGCATCAGGGCTTTTTCAAACTCAAAAGACTTCATGAGCACCTTAAATACAAGGTCGCCGGTCGCAATATCCAAAGCGGCATTGACCTGGTTGTTGTGTGCTTCTATCTTCTCCATAGGGGCATCAGAAAAAAAACTGATTTTGCTGTTCTTTGTAATATATTTCTGTGCCTGTAAACTACCGGCAGAAAATATTGCCATTAGTATTAATATGATTGCTGTGTTTTTCATGGTTGTTAATGTTTTAAATTTATGAGTAGTGGAAAAAAACAATTTCAGGTTTCAGGATACAAGTTTCAAGTTTCAAGTTGCTGCCTGCAACCTGGAACCTGTAACCTGCAGCTTGTAACCTCTTATCAGCCATTTCTTTTTCAAGTCATTACTATTTTACTACCACACTTTTTTCAAGGATTACATCGGTTTCATTATAACCGGTGCAAAGGCCCTTTATGGTAGTTAAATCACCGGGGGCCAAACTGTTTGCATCGGAGACATACTCCGGAAGCAGGGTACATCGTATTCCTTCTTCTCCGAACATTCCCTGGTCGAAAACAAATACAACAATCCTTAAGGAATCAATTTGTTCCAATCGGTTCAACGTTCCGTTGATCTCCACCATTTTTCCGGTATACAATGCATCTGCGGAAGACTTATCGGTTCTGTAAGCATCGAAGAGCTCGGCAGCCGGTAAAATATGTTCGGCCTTCAGATCTGCATAATCAGGGTGAGGTTTGTTATAAACGAAAAAGTACCCGTATAACCCGCCCAGCACTCCGGCCAGGAATAGTACCAGGATTATTTTTTGCCATTTTTTCATGATTTTTGGATATTATGATCAATGTTTGGTAAATAGTCTTTTAAGCCAATCGGTTTATTATCTACGCTGGGAAAGAATAAAACCATAACTATCTATATTCAAACAATCTATCCCAAATAATGTTTTTTAATTCAGGAAATATTCCGTTGAGAGCATTAAATTAAAGCAGATTTCTGCTGAACCGGCCTATTTTAGCAGTATACCGCTCTTTATCAGATCGTTCACCACTACCTTTGCATATTCGTCAATAGTTGTCTGAAGCGAACCGAACGGACTGGTGAGAGTTTGGGCCGACCAAAGCATTTTTCCTTCCGGGAAATTAAATAAACTGCATTCGAGGAAATAATGTTCGGATCCCGCATAATATCCTGGAGCATATACATAATTCGACATCTGGCCGTAATAGTCGGTCAAAGGAACATCATATTGAGGGACATAATAATATACACCCTGAACATATCTGCGGTCGTCTTCCTTTTTCAATAAACTAATTGAGATAACCCCATCAATTTTATTTAATTTCAGAAATTCAATCAGAACTTCCTTGGTGAGAGTCTCTGTAGATGCATTCGGAGGCAGGAATTCAAGTCCCCCGATAGCATTAAAGCCTTTGGCTGTGAGCATGTCCTCAAAAGTCTCTTCCACCGTTTTCCTTACGTCCGGATTCTTACCTATTCCAATGATGGCTATTTGTTTGAAATGGACAGGCTCTGACTCATAATTCCACGAACCGGTTATTTTTGTTGAAGGTCCGCACGAAAATAATAAAATGATCAGAACTGAAGAAATGAGGGCATTTTTCATGATTCAGGGTTTTGGTACAAAAATAGCTTTGTTTGCCAAATATCGAAAATACAAATTACAATTCTGCAATTTATTTTCTTATATTTATGCAGGAAAAATTTAAACCCTTTGACAGCGTTTAGAATTGATTTATAATGATATAGTATTAATCCCACAAAAACCAATACCATGAAAAGATTATCTTGCCTGTTATTTGTTTTACTGGCATTGGCCTATACAGCCAACAGTCAGATCGAAAGAATGAGGGAACAACTGGATGACGTTGAAGCCGAGCAGGAAGGCATCCTAACCCTAAGGTTTTATAATGCTCTGGATGGCGAACCTATAGTGGATGCCGATATTTTGATCCAGGATATGGGCGAATTTAAGACCGACATGGAAGGCAAAGTGCGGTTTCCCAATCCCGGGAAAGATGGGAGATTTCCCTTTCAATTCAGTAAGGAAGGATTTATCACCACCAATGATGTTTTTGAGATCATCGGAGGTACGATTTTCTATTATCGTTTTACGCAATCACCTATGATTGATCTGGGCACCTATCGTTTTATCCTGGAATGGGATAAAAAGCCCGACGATCTGGATGCCCATCTGGAAAAACCCGGTGATTACCATATCAGCTATCGCCGCATGCTTTCTGCTAACGATGGCAAAGTCAGGCTCGACCGCGACGATCGCGATGGCTTTGGTCCCGAAACGATTACCGTCGAAAACCTCGATGATCAGAACGAGTATATTTTCTGGGTGTTTGATTATACCAACCAGGATAAATCAGGATCCAAAAACCTTTCCAAATCCAAGGCAAGGGTCAGGATTTTCGGTGACGGGCAATTGCTTAATACTTATCAGATTACCCCCAAGGAAGAAGGAAACACATGGATGGTATTCAGGATCGTTAAAGGACAGATTGTCCCGGTCGACGAGATTTCCTTCAACAATAATTAAATGGAATTCTAATCATTTCATGATGCATTCCTCTATCAGCAGGGAGATTTGCTGATAGAGGTTTTTTTTTGTTTGCATAACTTTCAGACGGTCAAACATGTCAGACGGATTTTCAAACATCCTGCTGAAAAACTTCCAGTATTCCTTTATTTTATTGGTAAAATGCCTTTCTCTAGCCCCGCTGCTTTCCATCGATCGAAATAAATCATCATGAAAACGTTTAAAACGACCTTTCTTTTCCGTCTCCGTTCCTGTTGGTATTCCAGCTATTTCTTCAGCCAGGAATAAATTGGCAAGCAATCCCCGGCCCAGCATCCAATCGGAGATTTCCCTATACTCCTTTTTACGATGTAAATAATCAACTTTTGAGTAAATATCTCCGCTGTAAATTAACGGATGACGTATTGATTGCAAACATGATCCCATTTTGTGCAGATGCAGGTCGCCTTCGTACATTTGTATGCCTGTTCGGGGATGAATTACAACATAATCAAGAGGATACCTGTTAAAAACCGGGATCAATCTGTCAATTTCATCCGGATTTGAATAACCGAGGCGTGTTTTTACCGACAGAGTCACGGGAATTGCAGGAATAATCTTTTCCAGGATGGCATCGATCTTTTCAGGATGGGGGAGAAGTCCTGATCCCCTTTGTTTACGGGCAACCTGCTCTTTCGGACAGCCAAGGTTCCAGTTGATACTTTTATAGCCCAGGTCAGAAAGATCCCTTGCCATCATAATGAAAAGTTCAGGATCATTTCCTATTACCTGTGGGATCACGTTCATCCCTATGTTATTCTCCGGTAAAAGATCCCGGAAATGATTGGGGTGAACACGTTTCCCTTTGACCAATGTAACAAAAGGTGCAATGGCCAGGTCTATACCACCGAAATGCCGGTGAAAAGCATTCCTGAACCTGTGTTCTGTAAAACCTTGTATGGGGGCAAGAAAAAGCATGGAGCGAAAGTAATGAATAATGAACAATGAATAATGAACAATGAATAATGAAGAAAGCCTGCCCCGAGCGAAGTCGAGGGGAGCGAAGCCGAGGGGAGCGAAGTCGAGGGGAGCGAAGCCGAGGGGAGCGAAGTCGAGGGGAGGGGAGGCAAGGCAAGGCAAGCGCAGCCAGGCCGAAGAGAGTTTTTAATAAATTTGCAGAACTATGATTTCATTTTCTTTCAATAAACCAGGATAAAAACGCCCGGATGATGCTCCGGGTATGCAATATAAGCCGTAGTAAATGAGCATGGATTTATCAGTATTATTGCCGGATTCAGGACGCGCGACGGCTGAAAGTGTCGCTGGTTTGGTGCTGGATAACCCGGTTTTTTTTGAAGAAATTTATAACGCTTGCTATTCGTCAAAGGGAAAGATTCCCATGAGGGCTTCGAGAGTGATTGAAATTTGCAGCGTGAGAGATCCTGATAGGGTTAAATCCTATTTACACGACATAATTCGAAGGCTGCCCGGATTAACAGACGAATCCGTAAAAAGAAATTTTCTTAAAACCCTCCTCAATTATCCTGTCGACTATGAGGAAGATTTACTGGGATTGCTGGTGGATTATTGTTTCGGAAGGCTTCATGATATTGGTGAACCTGTTGCTGTCAGGGCCTATGCCATGACTTTGCTTTATGAGATCACACTTTTAGTTCCTGAACTTACGGATGAACTGAGAGAGTCGATATTATTGTATTTCGATAGTGGCAGCGCAGGATACCAGGCCAGAGGAATTGAAATACTTAAAAGAATAGATACTGCCAACAATGATTATAAGACCGGAAGAAATACGGATACTTAGAATCACTAAGTTTGCTCTTTCCTGATTATATGAACCGATACGAATACGAACATCAAAACCTGGTAGAACTCAATCGCAATGAGTTCAGAGAAAATTATTCATCAATGCGATGGCTGGGGCCTGACGAAGCAGATAATAGTCTAAAAGAAAGGCATTTCCTGCTGAAGGAACTGGAATCTTCAGGTGCCTTAACAGGATATTCCGGCACCAAACTAGATACTGAGAGTCTTTCCCCAGGATGCAGGATATGTGGCGAAGGCACCTGGTCGTGCCTTTTTATCAATGGGATATGCAATTCACATTGTTTTTACTGCCCAACACCCCAGGATGACATAGGCATTCCCACAACCAATACAGTTCGGTTTTCATCAGAAAAAGATTATTCCGATTATATTAGAATCTTTGGTTTTCGCGGTATTAGCATAAGCGGTGGTGAACCGCTATTGTCGCCCAAAGCTGCTATGAATTATATTGAAGCGGTTAAAAGTAGCTCCGGAACGAACATCCACACATGGCTTTACACAAATGGCAAACTGGTTAATCCTGAGATCTTGCGCTCACTTCGCGATGCCGGTCTGGAAGAGATCCGTTTCGATATAGGAGCTATAGACTATGATCTTAGTAAGGTTGAGATGGCTGTAAAAATCATTCCGGTTGTTACTGTTGAAATACCGGCTATTCCTGAAGATTTCACTCGAATGAAAACAATAATTTGGAATATGCAGGAAATAGGTGTGAAATATCTTAATCTGCATCAACTCAGGGCCACACCACATAACATCCGTAATCTGCTTAAAAGAGATTATACGTTCATACACGGTAAAAGGGCTACAGTTCTTGAATCGGAAATGACTGCTTTGAAACTGATCAGATTTGCCAGGGAAAATGCCACGAACATACCGGTGAATTATTGCTCATTTGTATACAAGGACAGATACCAGCGTTTTGCGGCTCGCCGGAGGCATGCTGCATATGTTTGTGAGGGTTATGAAACCATAACCGGAGCAGGTTTTATTCGTCAGTTATCTGTAACAGGAAGCCCGGAGTATATCAGCAGCCTCGCAAATACGCTTACAACCGCTGAATTAGGATTATCTTCCTGGAAAATGGATGCTATGAAAAATGCATTGTATTTCAATGCCGACATTGCCCATTTAATAGACACTGAAAATGTTGAAATCAGCGTGAGATATTTTGCTTCAGCCATACGTCAGGAAAATACTCATCGATTCCCTAGCCGTGAAATCCTTTTGAATCCTTCAAAATCAGTATTCATCGAAAGAAGTGTAATGACTGAGGCACTGAAAATGGATAGCCTTCAATGGGGTTATTTCAAAGAATTGTTTCTTAAAAATGGAGAAAGCCAACTCACCAATCGACTTCAGGAAAGAATATCATACCTCAACAGTCTTCATCCGCGCCAACTCAAGAACGAACCGTGGTATTATATCCTGGAATATGAGCATCTGAAAGAAGGCCTTGGCGACTATTTTTAAAAAGTGAATTGAGCCATAAAGTCGATTCGGTTGGCTGTTCCTTTAGCTCCGTTCTGATTAATACGTTGCCCCCAAAGGTATTCAATACCCACGGTAAATACGGGTAATATATCCCAGAAAAAATTCGCTGCAATGTATTGTCCGATCTTATAGTAGTCATCTGGTTGAATGCCGAATTTTGCCGCCTGGGTATAACCATAGATAATAGATGAATTTATAGTGGGAGTCCAATTGTGTTGAACTGATCCATAAAATCCCCAAACGGGAAGGGGTTTCAGCGTAGAATCACCTTTTGCCGGAACCAGATCCATTCCACAACCGGAAATATCCTGGATATAACGAGCGATTCCTTCTCCATAAACAACCTGGAACATTATTATGTCATTTTGGGTTACATTGATAAGTCCGGTAATGGATCTTCCCCAGCTCCGTGTGCGCCTTGTCTTTCCACTCAACGAATCCTCATAGGCAATATGTCTCAGGATGGCGGCAAACTGAAGATGTCCCCATTCTCCATCAATCCTTATTTTTCCGGCCAGATCAGGAAAATACTGAGGTACACTTTCAATACCAGGAGCCACAGTAATGGACGCCATGGGCGTTTCAGCAGACACAGCAAATGAAAAATGTTTTCCAATTTTCTTTCCGTACCGGATCATCGGATTCCTGAGTGATACCTGACTGTTAGGACCTTCAAAATCGATGGTATTTGGTGAAGCGTCTATGTCCATAAAAGTAGTCCATGTCTGACCAAACAAAAATCCCCAATATTCCCCGTAAGCATGCCGAAGCCGGAATGCATTGCCATTACCGTCGAAATCAGCTTCAATATAAACACGGATCGGTCCGTTTTTGGTATTGCCCATAAATTCTGTGAACAATCTTGATTGGCTTGCACTCAGATACATACGGTCCTTTTTGTTTTTTTCTCCAACGGGTATCTGGTAAGTAATAAAATCATCTACATCCTGCAGGCCATTTAAGTCGTATATACCTACCAGACGGGCAAATCCACCGATACCGATTTGGTATTTCTGGCCGGCACTTCGAAGAACGATGATCGGGTGCCCAGGGTCCTGAATATTGTGTGAAGGTGTTGTATTAATAACTTCCAGTGTATCCTGAGCGTGAATCGCCGGGAGGGAGACCATCATAATCATGGTCATTGTGAGGCTAATAATGGATTTGCTCATAATGTTGGTTTTTCTGATTTGAGTTTCGGATATTCACAATACTATTTACGTATCATTACGGACGCTTAAAATTTTGATCCGCTTATCAAAAATATTAATATTGTTGTCACGTTCATCCACCCAAAAGAAGAAAGTTAAAAAGCCGTAAAAACTTTTCCCAGGAACTTTTTGTTTATGACCCGAATTGTGACATTGGCCTTTTTTACCAGGCTTTTACAGAAAATTGAATTATTTATATCTCCAATATGTTTGGAAGTTTGATATTACTTGTGTTTCTTGCTGTCCTCGGTATCTGGAAATCAGTTCCCGTAGGATTTCTGCTGGATGTTAACCCTTACCTGGTTTGTCTTATGACAATCATTGGAGGGTCGGCCGGGGTTATTGCGGTTTATTTCATCGGAAGCAAAATAAGGATATTTCTTAACAAATGGATGAGTAATAAGAATCTTAACAAACGCGAATCCCGTGTTTCAGGATTTGTGGAGCGATATGGGATTCCTGGTTTAGGCCTGTTTTCAACACTTGTTATGGGGCCGGGATTGACTATGGCACTTGGACTGGCAGTTGTAAAAAACCATACCAAACTACTTGCATGGGTTCTCACAGGTGTAGTTGTATGGAGTGTTGTGCTAACTTTTATAGGACAGGTCGGGCTTTCCATTCTATGACATTCATTGTCCTTTTAATTACCTTTGTGCATGGTCGCACAATCATTTCCTCGTAATTCAAACAAATTGCTTGATGTAAAAATTATCAGGCATGAGGAAATTTCTCCAGGTGTTTTTGTTGTTTCTTTATCCAGGAAATTTGATTTTATACCCGGCCAGGTTGTTTCAATCGCCCTGAAACCGGATGGTCCCCAAAGAGTATATAGTATTGCCAGCGGCCTATTTCAGGAAGAAATACAATTACTTTATAATGTTAAACCTGATGGTGAACTAACTCCGCAACTGTGCAGGTTGAAACCCGGAAGTCCAGTTTACATGTCACAACCTTTTGGATCTTTTACCTGCGCTGAAGAAAAAGCTTATTGGATTGCTTCAGGAACCGGAATTGCGCCTTTCATCAGTATGTTACGGTCGGGATTGGGGATAGGAAAGGTACTGATCCATGGCAACCGCACTTTGGAAGGATTTTATTTTGCTGATGAATGGATTGACACACTGGACAAAGATTATATAAGATGTTGTTCCCGGGAAAGGGGGGAAGGTATTTATCCGGGAAGGCTTACCTCATTTCTGCATGAGCAGGATTCATTTCCCAGCGACAGAAAGTATTACCTTTGCGGCCTGGCTGAGATGGTGGTTGATGTCAGGGAGATACTACTAAACAAGGGCATTCCCTGGTCAAACATTCTGGCGGAAATCTATTTTTAGTATAGAGATATTGTGGATGATAAATATAAAGTTACAAGTTACAAGTTACAAGCTACAAGCTACAAGCTACAGGTTGCAGGTTTCAGGTTGCGGACAAGCTATCCGACCTTAATTTAAAAAATACTTACGGATGAAGCCATCACTTTTCGGTAAAACCCCAGGAGAACTCGAATCTGTTTGTTTAGATTTGGGATTGCCAAAATTCACTGCCCGTCAGCTCAGCGATTGGCTTTATCACAAGAATATCCGTTCCATCGATGAAATGAGCAACCTGTCGAAGAAGACCCGGGAGATCCTGGAAAATAATTTTTCACTAGGGCTGACCGACCCTGAAAAAGTACAGGTATCATCCGATGGCACAAAGAAGTATCTCTATCGTTCGCTTCAGGGAAGGTTTATCGAAGCGGCCTATATTCCTGAAAAGACCAGGAATACACTTTGCGTTTCCTCCCAGGTAGGCTGTAAAATGGGATGTTTGTTCTGCATGACCGCACGTCAGGGGTTTCAGGGAAATCTGAGTGCAGGAGAAATAGTAAACCAAATACGCAGTTTACCGGAAAAAGATAACCTGACCAATATTGTTTATATGGGGATGGGGGAACCGCTCGATAACCTTGATGAAGTATTGAAAAGCTTAAAAATACTGACTTCCGATTGGGGTTTTGCGATGGGCTCCCGCAGGATAACTGTCTCTACTATCGGTATTATTCCTGCGATGAAGCGCTTCCTGGAAGAATCTACAGTTCATCTTGCGGTTAGTCTTCATACACCATTTGAGGAGGAAAGAAAAAAGCTGATGCCCATTGAAAATGTCTATCCCCTGAAAAAGGTCATAGAAACCCTGAAGTCGTTTGATCTTGGTCGGCAAAGAAGAATATCATTCGAATATATAATGTTCCGCGGACTGAACGATACTCCCCGTCATATCAACGAACTGGTGCGCTTATTACATGGTCTTCGCTGCAGGATCAATCTGATCCGCTTTCATCCCATCCCGGGAACTCCCCTGGAATCCTCCGATGAACAAACCATCCTGGATTTCAGAAACAGGCTCACAGCAAAAGGTATACAAACCACCCTGAGAGCCTCACGGGGACAGGATATTTACGCAGCATGCGGATTGCTATCGACAAAAGAGCTAATGAAAAAAGGAGAGGAAGATTTTTAGAACTTAACCGACAATCCAACTCCGAAAACTTCCTTGAACTGGGTACCAGGGCCTGTTTTGCCATCCTTCTTATCCAGAACCACATCATGATCGTAAATAAGCGATGTAGTCAGATTGGCCGAAAGGAACTCGTTGATCTTCATGTTGATCAATACATCCCATAATACATCAATATTTTGCGGATCATTCAGGTAATCGGTAAATAATTCCAATGTGGTTTGAAGGTCTACATTTTTAACAATAGGATGCTTGAATGTACCGCGGAACAATCCCCCGATCTGGTTCCGGAAATTCTCCCCGGGATCCAGACCGTATCTTGTAGCCAGGCGATCAATCATTACAAAAGTCATCCTGTCTGTTGCCGGAGAAATGTAAAGGGAAAGATGCTCATTAGGGTTGTAATCCATACCAATACCGACTGTTAAGTATGCCGGAGCAAAGAAATCGGATATTTTAGCACTGTCGGGATGATTGTCTTTATAACCCGGTGTAAACTGCGATTTGAAGTTGAGCAAAGCAGCATAATACCACTTGTTTTTCGCCTGATAACCATACTTGGAATTGAATTCAAGCCTGTCGTCGGTCTTTTTCCATTTATCTTCTTCCTGCTTTATGAATCCATAACCCATGATCAGCCCGTTTTCCCACAATGATTTTCCTTTCTTGTAATTTGCATTGAGGTTTAACAACCCGTTACCCGAATAGGAACTCTCTCCACCGGCAGCCCAGTTTGTCAGACTGACCTGTGAAAAAGTAAGTGAAAAATCACCACTAACCGTCCAGGGTTTAGTAGTATCGGCTGCATCCTGAGCCAGAAGTGAAGCACTGAAAATCAGTACCAACATGGAAAGTAAAGTCTTTTTCATGCGTAATAATTTTTTGATTTAAGGTCACATGGAATGTCCAAAATTCATTTTTACCGTTCACAATTGAAATGCAAATCTGAACATTTCATAATTAAGGTTTTTTTCTATTAATACTCTGCTAACAATTTAGGCATTTTTTTGTTTCGGGAGCAACAGAATTTTATAACCGGATCATTTTTATACTATCACTCCACCTTCTTCCCAACCCCTTCTCCTGAAGGAGAAGGGGCTCCCGCGCTAATCACACTAATCAAGGCAT
>JAHJRE010000203.1 GCA_018831055.1 Bacteroidota bacterium | reverse complement strand
TTTGATATAAATATCATGGTTCTTTACCATAACATCATCCCATAAGGTATACTCTTCTATTTCGTCATAATATTGATCAATATTACAGTCGAAGTAAACCAGGGTAAACTCAATATCATCTACCACATCTTCGTCATCCTGGTGGATATCTATAAAGTATGTTGCTTTATTAAATCCATCTTCTGATATGGGGCAGTTAATGTCATAGCTTATGCTAATGTCTTTAAATGCTGTAAGGTTGCATATATTAGGGTTCTCGTCCAGATCGTTCAGATCCAGTTCGAAGCAATTCCCTGCATCGGAGACTTCAAAAACAGGCATATCACCGGTTATGGGATTGTATGTAAAGTTTAACTGGGCATTTCCTGTATTTTTAAGATAAATAATCAATTCTCCGTTGGTTAAATCTGATGATGTAAAACTACAGAATCCATTATTTTCAATACGTCTGCCTCCAAACTGAGGATGTCCCAAATAAACTTCCAAGCCAGGTTTAACTTCTTGTCCATAATAATTGTCATCCTGTGGTCCAATTCTATTATAATTATCATTCCAGTCGGCTAAAGGGTTGCAAGTCTCACAGTTTTCCGGCTTCTGACCCACACCCCAATTATAATAACCATCATTATCCATATCTATGCATTTTCTTGTATAGTTATTAACTTCAGCACTAACACCAGTCAAACATCTGAAATGACTAATCTTATTAATATCTAATGGCTGCTTGATATATCCATCAGCTGAAAGAGGTGGTAAAGGGGGTGGCTGATTTGGATAAACGCCCCAACTATTTTTCATTATCCATATAGTTCGATCGTTCTCTTCATCGTATTCAAACCCCACCAATAACATACTATGAGACAGGGATTGGCCTTGAAAATTTGAAACATTAATTGTGGAGGGGCCATAATCCATAATAAATCTCTTTATTTTCTCATCACTATTGTCTGAAGTATCTAAGCTTATGATTCCTGTTGCTGTGATTTTTTCCATTATTGTTTCACAATCAGGATAATCATCGCATGGTCTTGGAACTGGGTCACAGTATGGTATTGAATATTCATAACAGGATTCATTTACTACTCCCGAATTTTTCAAATAATTGACCGCTGAATTAATAGATCCACCTGAGCCCGGATCGGGCGGGTTACAATAACATCCCTGACTGCAATTATATACTTCTGCTTCTGATAAATCAATATCATAATGATTCTCATGATTAAAGTAAATATTCGTCATTGTTTCTAGTAAAGCTGTTGCGGCAAAAGCATAACAGCTTCCGCAGGGATATTGATTTTCAACTGGTGTTAACCAGCCACTGTGCCACTCCTCATCCCCATCAAAATATAAGGATCCCGAAAGGTGTGCATCATGCTTTTTTCTCCATGAAAATTCCTTGACTAAATCAGTATTATCGATGGTTGAATAATTCTCATTAATCCTTTCGTAAATCCCTGATAGGTAATAATCAATTCCCATGAGATTATAATCATAACCCAAAATGCACTTTTTTTCATGGAAAAAATAATTAACCATATTTGTAATTCCAGCCGTCCAATGCATATTGTTTGCTGTGATATAGCTATTAATACTGATTGCTTTAGCTATGTCTTTTGCACTTTTTGAATCTTTCTGTAAACTGTCCAGTTCATCCTGAAAATTCTCATTATCATTAAGACTGTCTAAAGTGAAAATTACATTGTTCAGAATAACTATCATGAGATATTCTGGTTCAAAAGCATTTAGGTAATTTGTTTCATCAGACTCAAGGGAAAACGAGTAGTCGCTATTTGAAATCATAGGAAAAGCTTCATAAACCATATACTCAACAGAATCTTCATTTCCAACGATAACCCTGATCAAGCTGCTATCCGTATTTAACTGTATATTTCCGCTGATCTTCAGGCTGTAAAGCGTGTCATTCGGCCCAAAAGGATGCAAAACCGCATCAGATGTAAAGGTGCTGTCAATCACAATGGTTTGGGAGTGCAAATTCATGGAAAGAGCACAAATGATTAATAATATGACCATTAGAATAATTGTAACGGGGGGGGCGATCCGTTTCATGATGATTGTTTTCTGATTGTTGATAATTCTTTAAAGATATGGAGAGTTTTTTAATAAGTCAAGGAGAACTTATAAAGCAGGATGCAGAAATCCTGCAACCTGCAGGCAGCAACTTGTATCTTGCTTTAGAATTTAGGTGGATTTTGTGATGAAATGATTGTTACCTGCCAGCCGGCAAAATTATCCATCGTCTATTTAAAATGCAAAAACATCCCCAATTCGCGGCACGGCGCAGTTCCAGTGTTTTTCGTGGTTGATTTTCACACGCAGGGCGTTGGCCGATTGCGGTTCTCCATGGTTGATGAAGACAGCTCTTGGCTTGTTCTTAATCAGGGATATCCATTCCATGAGTTCGTTCTGGTCGGCGTGAGACGACATGGTCCGGATCTCTGCAACCCTGGCTTTCACTTCATAAAACCTGCCGTGTATCTTCAATTCTTTTGCCCCGTCTTTTAGTAAGCGCCCTCGGGTTCCTTCTGCCTGGTAGCCGCAGATAAGGATGGTTGAGGCCGGGTTTCCCAGATGCTGCTCGAGGTAATGCAGGATACGGCCTCCGTTCATCATCCCACTACCGGCAACGATGATCTTGGGCCGGTTATCACGGGTTAGTGCTTCGGTTTCGTTGATAGAATGCACCATACGGGTGTGGCTGAAAGCCTCCCGGAAGGCCCTGTGCTCCAGCTTCCGCCAGCTGGGATAATCGATGAAAAGCTTGCTTACATCGATACCCATAGGACTGTCGAGATAAACCGGTATATCCGGAATACGATTATTCTTTTTGAGATTCCAGAAGAAATAAAGGAAATCCTGGGCCCTGTCGACCGTGAAACTGGGTATCAGTAATGTGCCTCCGCTCCCTGCAGATTCCTTAATGATCCGCTCAAGCTGTTCTTCCGTATCATCATTGGGATGGTTCCGGTCACCATAGGTTGATTCTATGATCAGGAAATCGGCACGGGACGGCCTTTCGGGAGGACCAAGAATAGGATCGAATGGCCTTCCCGTATCTCCTGAAAAAACGATTAAAGTATCCCTGTAATCCAACTCCACGAATGTGGCACCCAGGATATGGCTGTTCATGCGGAAACGTATCCTGAGGTCATCCGTAAGCCTGAACCACTCATTTACATCGACAGGCTGCAACAAAGCAATTGCCCTTTTTGCATCCTTTTGGTCGTAAAGGGGCAAGGCGGGGTCATGTTTTGAGTAGCCGTGCCGGTTAGCGTGTTCGGCATCCTCTTCCTGTATCCTGGCACTGTCTTCCAGGATGATGGCAGCCAGATCGGCTGTAGGCTGAGAACAATAAACCTTCCCCTTAAAGCCCTGCCGCACCATCCTGGGGAGATAACCCACGTGATCCAGATGCCCGTGAGTCAGAATGATACAGGAAGCATTCAGCGCCTCCTGATCAAGATCTTCCCAGTTCATCTCGCGCAAGTGTTTTAATCCCTGGAAAAGGCCACAGTCAACCATCAATGAGTAATCAGGAAAAGTGACTAAGGTTTTGGAGCCTGTAACCGTTCCGGCAGCGCCAAGGAAACGGAAACTGATGTTAAGGTCTTTGTTTTTCATGGATTAAAATGGGTTGGAGAGATATTTCATTATTTATTTACACGATTTCATTTCCGGGAAATCAGCAAAATAGGAAAGAATTTGATCTTCGCGCTTCTGTTGATATTGATCAACCCGAATTGCACACCCCTCAGACTGGTGGCGTAATTGAACAATCCGATCTGAACTCCCTTGTTGTTCCCAGGCTGGATCTTGTCGGGATCGATAATATTTATCGCGCCGAGCTGAAGTCCTGAGAAATAATCCCCCTGCATCACATTGATACCTCCCGAAAGCACGCCCTGTACCTTGCCAAGGACAACATTCACGGCGCCACTGATCCATCCGTCGGCATTGCCTTTATTAATGTTAATACCCCCTGTGCTCAAGCCATGAAAATGGTAATCCAGGAGGTTGATCCAACCATAACGAAAACCGTAAAAATTCTCCTTCCCGATGTTCACTATCCCCCATTGTACCCCTCTCTGTGTTCCGTTGGTTTGATTGATAAACCCTGCATCTACCCCGTTCATGTCTTCATTAACGCCATAAATAAGGTTTAAACGGATTCCATGGATACTGTAATCCTTTTTTACAATCTGCAAGGGACTAAATAAAGAAACCTGGACAGGTTTTGCCTTCTGGGATAATGCAGTGGAAAAACCCGCCAGGAACCAAAAAACAATGAAAATGAATCTCAGTGACTGATATTTAAGCATGGCCGGAAAAAGATTAATAGGTTTTCTCAATGTATCCGGCCAAAATTAAGTAAAAAAGAACTGATGCCCTATAAATCCGGCATGCTTTTACAAAAGGAGTTTATCAGGATCAAAGCACCATCCTGAATTCAAAGTCTTCCTCCATTTCCTCTCCCTTGAACGATTCAACCAGGTTGCGGTATTTTTTATAGACAGTTTTGGATTGCTTCTCACCATTCAGAAGCATTTGTTTGGAATTCAGGGTAATGATATAATCCTTTCCCATATCAATCAAACCATCCTTTTCCATTTCGTCTTTAAAAATGCGTTCCAGTTTCGACTGCCCAAAGATACTGGTAAAGGGGACATATTTTTCCGGTGCAGTCCGGCTCATATAGCGTACAGACCGGTCTTTATCTCTATGGATACGACGGTAGTTATTATCCTCATCCCAGCGATAATCAAAATATAAATCTTCAGGAATATCAATCTCTGTGTCTATTATAATCTCTTCCGGACTTTCAAACTCCTCAACGATTTCAATCTCCCCGATATCTTCGGGTATCCTGACTATATTCCGGTCACCACGCTGTACAATTACCCTGGGGCTCCTTCCCGGGAATAATTCCCTTTCGGGGACAGAGTAATAAACAAAGGATGTATCGTCGCCACGGGATTCCCACCGGAATTGATAATCAAATTGGTCTTTTAGTGAATCAATGTTCCCGTATGGGGCATAGCTTCTGTACCGGAAAACATTCCCACGATCGGGATCGACAAAATAATACCCGTACGAATTGCTGTCACCCTGGAACCAATGCATAGACTCTTTATATGATTCCATGATCTCATCATACTTTGCCTCATGCTCTTTCCTGATTTTCTGCAACTGTTCCTGGTATTCCTTCATAAGTTCCTCTTGTTTTACCTGGGCTTCACGAAGCTTCTGATGATATTCTTCCCGGGCTTTGGCAGCCTGTTCTGCATATTCCCTGGCTTCCTTCACTTTTTCTTCCTGGGCGGCTTTTTCGGCCTCTTTGGATTTGAGGTTGGTATCAGGAAGCATGGGAACCGGTCCCAATGCAAGCATTTGTAAAGGAAGCTGACCTGTATTTATTGCCGGAATGCGGTTAATGGAAGGTTCCTGTAGCGCTTCAATACGACTAAGCGGCGCCGGTGGCGACAAAGCCGGTTCAACAACGGTCTCCAGATCTTTCAGCGGGGAATCCGTCCTGAAAGATATAGCAGCCGTAGCTGAAATGGCAGCAATGGTTATCATTATGATCAGGGCCGAAACAAATCCTTCGGCATAATTGGGGATTAATCTTGGTTTTTTCATAAGACGTTGTATTCTGTTCAACAATAAATTCCTGTTATCTGAAAATGCCGGGGCCATGATGGCCTCACGGTTTCTGAGTTCCTGAACGGACGCGAGGGCATGGGCATAGGTAAGATGGCTGCTGGTGAACAGCAAAGCCATATCATCGGCAATATTCTCCCTTTCAATGCGGATATTTCCTGATATCCACCAAATGGCGGGATGATAGAAGTATACAGCCTCCAGGATGGTCTGGATCAGATTGATCAGATAATCCTTTCTCCGGATATGAGCCATCTCATGCATTAAAACAGCCTCGATCTGGTCGGGGGGCATTTGCATGAAAAAACCCAACGGGACAAGGATCAGCGGACGAAAATATCCCAGGGTTACCGGAACATGGATCACTGCCGATTGCATCAACCTGACGGGTTTGTGTATCCCAAACTTTCCGGAAAGATTTCTGATCTTTTGCAACCACAAATCATCAGCAGGATAGACCTTATAATGCCTCAGACGGCGTGTATATGCCAGTGATCCCAGGAAACGCAAAAAGAAAAAGATCATACCCGTAAACCATATCCCAACCAGCAACGGGATGTTGCGCATCACATAATCTTTCAGCGAATTCCAGGCTTCTTCCCAGCTCATGGCAGTATTCTGACTCAGCATGGCATCGGCGAAAATGACAAAAACGGAACTCCCGGATTCTTCTGCTACCATCGACTGATCCTGAAGAGCAGCGGCAGGTGTCACTTCATAAACTCTAATAAAAGTTGCTATGGAAGTCCCCAGTAATAAGACCAGCGACATACCATATATAAAGTAACGTATACGTGCGGAGAATTTTTGCAGGAAGATCATGGCAACGGCAACCAGGATGGAGATCACTGCACCCTGCCACAGGGAATGAACAAGTGTCCACCCCAAAGCCTGCACCCAATCGGCTGACAGCAAACTGCTTAATGCATTCATTGTTTTCCCTCCTCCAGCTTTTTTATCAGTTTCTTGATCTGTTCAAGTTCTTCCGGACTGGATTCATGGTTACCCAATGCCTGCATTACCAGGCGGCTGGCCGAACCCCCGAAGGCAGTCTCCAGCAAACGGTCGATAAGCTTTCCCTGAGTCTCCTTTTCACTCAGCATGGGAGTGTAAACATGCATGCGGCCATCGGCCTCCCGCTGCAACATGCCCTTTTCATGCATGATCTGCATGATCTTGAGGGTTGTGGTGTAACCAATATCCCTGCGTTTACTCAGATACTCATTGACAAACCTGACCGTGCTGGGACCGTTATCCCAAAGTACACCCAGGATCTCGAGCTCGGAGTCTGTTGGCTGATTATTCTTCTTTTCCTTGTTCATGGTAAATTAAAAATTTAATCTACGAATATCTTCGTACAAAGATATACGAATAGTTTCGTAAAAGCAAGAGGTAATTACGAATTTTTTCGTAATTTTTGTTAAAATTTGTTAAACCTTACGAATGAGTTACTTGGATTAATGAATTCCTGAGGTTATCATGAAACTCATTTGCATAGCTACATCCAGGAAATGTATCCTGGAAATTTTGATCTGGCCATCAGATTAACTAACTTTATACCGTTAATTATGAAGGTCATGACCAGGAAATTTCTCTTTTTAATTATGATGGTTACCCCATTTAGTAGTCTTCAGGCGGGCACCGGGCATCCGGGGGATGAAAGCCTGTTCTTTTTAACCGTGATCCTCTGCCTGATCATTGTACTGGGTATAGTGGTTTTTATAGAGGAATTCGCAACCATCCGAAAAAATATCAAGGAATTGCTGCATCTTTAAAGAGGGATTGCTTATCCTTTTTGTTATACCGGAGTACCTGAACCAGTAACAGGCATAAGCTCTAATACTTATTTTAGCATTACGAGCATAGAAAATTTCCTTCCCTGTTAATTTTAAAGTATATTTGATATATTCTACAATTGTTCGACAACAAAGTACGATTGAAAAGTGATTTTTTCGTTTTCAGATAAAAAACTACCCTTATTAATGGGAAATTCATCTCTTATCAGGAATGCACAAAAAACTAACAAAAATATCTCGCCTTCTGAACAGAGACCTTGTTTTTCCCCTGATCCTCAGTATTGGTGTGGTTTGTTTTGTATTAATATTTAAGCCCTTTCCGATTGAACATTTTAATTTTGATACCAGTATCCTTTTTGGATTTGGTTTGGGGGCTATTATCTTTCTTATATTCTTTTTTACCCGGATTGTTGTTGCTTGCGAACCAGAAAACAATGATCAGTTTAATCAGAATGTTTCAAAAACTTCCCGGATAAAAAACTTTATAATCTATGGTATCGGGACCATTGTTGTCCTTTTCTATTTTGTTTATGCCGGATCGGTAAATCTTACTGTTTATCTTGTTTTTAAAATAGTTCTGATCTGTCTCGTTGTATATTTTATCGAAAGAACCTATGACAGGATGGCAACATTGAAAAGGAGAAATGAAGCACTTATAATTGAAAAGGAAATTTTACAGAAAAAGGCTGAACAATTTGCAAACGATTATCAAAACACATCCATTGAATTAGTTTCCATGAATGAAAATGAGAAATTCTGCCTGCTTTCCTCAAACCTTCTTTGTATTAGATCCGCAGATAATTATATAGAAGTCCACTATCTGGAAGATGAGAACATAAAGAAGAAACTCCTGAGAAATACACTTACGAATATTGAGACACAACTTAAGCCGTACCCTAACTTTATCCGTTGCCATAGAATGTGTATGGTAAATATCAACTATATCGAAAAACTCATTGGAAATTGTAACTCTCACACCCTAATTATCAAGGGCTTTAATGAACCTCTTCCGGTTTCGCGACAATTTTTATATAAAATCAAAGAATCTCTCTGAATTAAAGGGGTAAATGGCATCCATCCCAATCCCATTTTTTCGCCCCGTAATAAGGATTGTTCGCCACTTTTTTTCAAAAAACATCTTTTGCAGACTAACTTTGACAGTGAAGCCAATATAGGGCAATGTTGCCGGGGTTTCATTCGGCATAATAACATGTTTATAATTCCATTTAGGCATTTAACCAACCTCAAAAATAATGAAAACAAAGTTCAAACTTCAATTGCTTGCAGCCTGTGTATTAGGCAGTATAATAATTTTTCAAGTAGGGTGTAAAAAAGATGAAGAGGAGGAGACCGAAGATAAACCTGTTATTCTGAAGGAAACCACCAAAATAATTGATGAAACGATATGGCAGGATACCTATATTTCCATGGACAGTTCGACCTACACTTACACATTCAACACCAGTTTTAATGATATGGAAATCGAAGTGGGAGATGTTATGGCATCAAACGCAGGTAATGGCTGCCTCAGAAAAATCAAAAGTATAAATTCGGCTAAGGATGGGGTTGAAGTGGAAACAGAACAGGCTTCTTTGGAAGATGCCATTGAAAGCGGAAGGGTGATACTCAATACTCCTCTGGATGTTGAAGATATTGAAAGCGTCAAATTCAATTATCCAGGCATCAGTGTAATGAGAAGTGACCTGAAACAAACGGATGCGCTTGAATTTACCATTTCATTCAATGTTATTTTAAAAGATGTGGATGGTGACACCACCAATACAGATGACCAGGTTAAAATAACGGGCAGTTGCACCTTCCTCTGGAACCTTGTCACAGTAATTGACTATTCCGTTTTGGGCGGATTGGAATATGTGGATTGTGGCTTTATCTCCAATCAAAGGCTGCAACTTGACTTTACCGGCAGTATAGGATTTAGCGGGGAAGTGGATCTGGGAGAAGTAATTTTCAAGAAAAAGGAAATAAAAGTAGCAGGCCTTACAGTACCCTTGAAACCAACGTTTCAGTTATTTTTGGGCGGGGAGCTTACGGGGAATATTTCCCTTAATGCATCGGTGATCGATGACATGGGGTTTAACGCCGGTGTTAAGTACACCGGTTCCTGGAAACCCTATTCGACATTCAACAATACTCTTAACTTTTCCCCTCCGGAAATAGGATTGAGCATGGAGGCAGAAGGATATCTCAAGCCCCAGATGACGTTATTAATATATGGTGTCAAGGGGCCGTATGCTTACTGTAAGGGATATGCTAAGGGAATTGGCCAGTTACCCCAGGTGCCCTGGTGGGGGCTATATGCGGGTTTTACCATTGGTGCGGGTGCGGAAGTGGAGATCTTCGGTAAAAAGATATTTGATATAGATCTTGAAGTCTACAACAAGGAGTGGACACTTAAAAAGGGGCCACAGCCAACCGTGAGCACCAATGATGTAACCAACATCCAGCGGAGCACTGCCTCCTGTGGGGGCAAGGTGACCGACGATGGCGGTTATACTGTAACAGACCGGGGGGTATGCTGGAGTACATCGCAAGAGCCTACTATTAATGATGCATTTTCCAGCAGCGGATCCGGAGGAACAGGAAGCTTTTCGTGTCAGTTGACCGGTTTGTTGTCAAATACTAACTATATCGTCCGCGCTTATGCTACCAATGAGAAAGGAACGGACTACGGAGAACAGGACATATTTAAGACAAAATCATATCCCCCGGCCATACCCTGCCCGGGTACGCCTACAGTGACCTATGCAGGGAAAAAATACAATACCGTTCAAATCAATAACCAGTGCTGGATGAAGGAGAACCTGGACGTTGGAGAAATGATAGAGGTAGCCAATGAGCAGGCAAATAACGGGAAGATAGAGAAATGGTGCATATGGGACCTTAAGGAAAACTGTGACACTTTTGGCGGCCTTTACCAGTGGAAAGAGTTGATGAACTATCAAAACCAGCAGGGAGCGCAGGGCATTTGCCCACCCGGCTGGCATATCCCTACCGACGCAGAGTGGACAGAGCTTACAAATTTTCTGGGAGGTGAAAACACGGCAGGTGGACTGATGAAACAAACAGGAACGCAATTCTGGTCTGCCCCCAACGCCGGCGCAGACAATCAAAGCGGTTTTGCTGCAATTGCCGGGGGCATAGGCGGGTGGGGGGATTTCTGGGACATGAAATGGAAAGCCTATTTTTGGTCTTCCACAGAAAAAGATCCCAATACAGCCTGGTACCGAATGCTAAACAGTGAAAACACAACTGTAAGCCGAATCAATTATGATGAACAAAAGATTCTCGGACGCAGTGTCCGTTGCCTGAAGAATTGAAGACCTCTGCGCGATACAGTCCACAAATACAATAGTGAATGGTGAATGGTGAATGAGTTTTACCTCATTAGGCATGACATGTCACGATGAAAATCGGGAGTAGAGCACAATAGTACTTTAAAGCAATCTAATGTGTCCTGTTGTGTCTATTGTGGTGTCTATATCCATTGAAATAAAAATCCGCGGAAATCCGCTGCATCCGCGTCATCTGCGTTCTATTAAACCCGGACCTTACCAGATTTTCCCCTTCGTATTTTCCCACACTTTTCTCCTCTTTTACGCATTTTCCCTACCCTCATTTTCTCCTGAAAATCAGTCGAAACGGGTAAATACACCCGTTGACGA
>JAHJRE010000202.1 GCA_018831055.1 Bacteroidota bacterium | reverse complement strand
TTTCCATGGCCATTTGGTTTGTTCCTGGCAAAGCGTAGGGAACAAGTCCTGCGCCCTCCGGTATGAAAAATACCGTTTCGGGATGCATCGACCAAAGGAGGTTATTAAGGGTTTCGGCGTTTGTGAATTCCCGGATCTGCGTAAGAGCGATCAGTTCATTTACATGGGTATGGAGGATGGTTTTTTCAGGAGCTTTCCGTCCAACAAGCATATCGTGTATTAAAAGATGGGTTGGCAACTCCGAGGTAGGCCATACTTTTCCCTCGTCTCCATAGTCACAGAGCTGCTGGAATGCATTTCCCGAATCAAGAAGCCGGATCTTACAGATATATGGCTGCGGGTCGATAGCAATATCGCGCATACGCGTGCCTGTGCCGGTAAGCAGAATCACCTGTCCGGCCAGGTTTGGGTAAGAATTGCCAAGCTTGTGCACGGTATTGTTTTTGATACGGTCAAGATCAATCTTTTCAAGGCCGGTAATATTCACCGACATGTTTCCTGCATTGCGTTCTGCCCAGCCCTTTTCCCAAAGGTAGCCGGCAACTCTGGCAATATCATCCCGGATACGGCCAAGAGGATCATCGGGGAAAAAATACGTGTCCATCATCGCTTCCTGTTAAAAAATTCAACCATCAGATTGCGGCAATCATCTTCCAGAATACCTTCAATGACTTTTGTTTTCGGATGCAATAAATCAGGTTTATAACGTCTGAAGCCTCTTTTCTCATCCTTTGTGCCATAAACCAAAACACCCAACTGGGCCCAGAAAAGAGCAGCGGCGCACATCGGACAAGGTTCAACCGTCACAAACAAAGAGCAGCCATCAAGGTACTTTCCCCCCAGATATGCAGCGGCAGCTGTGATCGCCTGCATTTCGGCATGTGCCGTCACATCGTTGAGACGCTCTGTAAGGTTATGTGCCCTGGCTATCACAACATTCTGGCAAACCACCACTGCCCCCACAGGAACTTCATCCTTATCAAAGGCTTTGCGTGCCTCTTTCAGGGCCTCATGCATAAAAAACTCATTGCTGAATTCAATGATTGCCATAACTATTATAAAAATAATACAAAACAAGGAAAACCCAGCAAACTCGTAAGGTTTATTCAGGAATATATTGATACTTTTCTGAGTTTTTCCAGGATTTATAAGGGTAATTTACCAGACTGGCATTATAGTAACGGTTTTCACCGCTTACTTCAAGGCCAAGCCATCCGGGTTGAGGAAAATCCTGACCTTCATATTCCAGCTCAATCTCTGCAACTATTAAACCTTCATTGTCTCCCACAAACTCATCAATCTCCCAGGTAAACCCCTCAAATGAAACATAATACCGGGTTTTCTCAATAAGAGGTTTTTGACATAATTCATCAAGCATAATCACTGCTTCTTCCGGTGGGATTGAATACTCAAACTCCAGCCTCTGGATTCCCTTATCAGGTCCTTTCACCGTGATATAAGCTTTATCACCGGATAATCTCACCCGAACCAGTCGGTTTTTATCGAGATTCAGGAAACCCTGACGAATAGCTTTTGCCCGGGCGCCAATCCTGTAGTCTTTATTCTTCACCAGGAATTTTCGTTCAATTTCCAATGGCATAATTATTTTAAATTAAATGAGCATCTGGATACATTAAAACAAAGTTACAGGTAACAAGTTGCAAGTTACAAGTTGCAAGTTACAGGTTGCAAGTTACAAGAAAACGATCCATCATGTATGTAAATTAGCTCTCAAATAAAAATGAATTAAAAAAATTGTTGCTCCCTTCTTTTTAAATTAAACTGCAAAATATCCTGCAACTTGAAACATAAATCCTGTAACTAAATATTCATTATTCCTGCAAAGCAGTAATCGCCGTATCAGGGATCACGGCAATGCCACAACCTGTTTAAATACGTTTTCCATAAAAAACAGGGCAAAGTAACAGATCAATCCCGTTATAAGCGGAGTCAATATCCATCCCAGCGCGATCTGTCCAAGTATCCTGAACTTTACTCCTCTTCCACCCTTTAACAAACCTATGCCCAGGATAGCTCCAACAATGACCTGGGAGCTGGAGACAGGCACCAAAGGCAGATACGGCAAGCCCCAGCCATTAAAGAGTTCTTTAAGCCACAAAGAAGAAAACAGGAAAAGCACAAGAGAATGGGCCAGCACTACCACGATAGAAGCAACACTGTTCAGAGGTAGTAAGTTATGCCCTACCTGCATCATGATTTTCCTGGAATAAGTTATTATACCAACTGCGATAGCCAGGCTTCCGAGGAAATAAAGCTGTTGTGCACCACTAAGACCAATCACCCCAAACAGGTTCACATCCTGAAGATGAACTGAAGGAACGAACACACCCACAACATTGGCTATATTATTGGCTCCCAAACTATACGCCCCAAAAGCACCGGTAAGTATCAGAGCAATTTTTATACCCAGATCGAGTCTCAACATATGGACAGAGATTCGGTTTGAAATTCTTCTGACCAGCAAGTACAGCAAAACGGCTGTAAGAGCACCAAGGACAGGACCGCTTACCCAGGAGGTGGCGATTTCCGTCAGAATAGTCATATCCGTTGTTCTACCGGTATAGAAGTTCCATCCCACAATGGCACCCACAATGGCCTGGGAAGATGAAACGGGGATAGTTTGCCGGGTCATGGCAAATACAGTTATGGCAGCAGAAAGAGCCACAGTGAATGACCCGGCCAAAGCATTCACACTACCAAGCTCTCCAAGAGTACCCGTTGTGCCCGATCCCTGTACAACAGCCCCGATAATCACAAATATACTTGCAACCACGGCAGCGGTGATAAACTTCACCATCCTGGAGCCAACAGCCGTGCCAAAAACATTTGCTGCATCATTTGCACCCAATGACCAGCCCAGAAACAAACCGCTTGTTATAAACAGGATCCCCATGGATTTTTACGTTTCAGGAAATCTTTTAAACACTTCTTTTAATGGCAAAGATGGTAAGGCGGTCTGCGACACCTTCCGCCTTATCGGATAAATTACCTATGT
>JAHJRE010000201.1 GCA_018831055.1 Bacteroidota bacterium | reverse complement strand
TACTGTGACTATTGTGATTCATATTCTTACCACATTAGTCACAATAGAGCACAATAGAGGTTTGGTAAGGGGGCTGGAGGCTTTCCAGGAATAACTGATGAATTCTCAAAGAGATACAAAAACTAATGTGTACTAATGTGCCTATTGTGGTGAGAAACTAAACCAGGGGGTCAGTATCACCGGAATGGGGGGCAGGTTGGCCGGAATAAACAGTACAGATGTACCTGCTGGTCTTAGCTTATTGCGTAACGATTTTAATGCGCTATTTTTCTTTTTGTCTGCGTAATGTACTGTTGAACGCTCCAAAAATCCTACTTTGTTTCTAATTCATAAATTTTATACCAATAAAAAAAGGCTTCCGGATTGGACTTTTTCAAACGGTTTAGTTTTACATTCATTGGTTCGGCTATAAGCCAGTCTTTCATTTTTGATGGGTCACTATATTTTTCAATAGTTTTATAATCATGTTTTATTAAGGTTGCCAAATAAGCGGCTTTTGAAGCATGTGTAATCGCCTTTTCAATGTGATAGCTTTCGGAGAAAATAAATCTAGAAACACGCTGAATCCCTTGCTGTAATTGGTCAAAATCGCCTTTTCCATTAGCACCCCTGCTAACAATGCATAAAGAGGTTTGATAAATATCTTCCAAAACGTCTCTCTCAGTAAGGCTATTCATTTCTCTATAATCAAGTTCCGTTTTAGCAAACTTTTTAAATGTGGTTTTAATTATTTCTATGTAGGTCGCATGATCAAACAGATTGCCAATATCATATAACTGTTTAATGATTTCCATACTCATGCTATCCTTGCCTTTAAAATAAGGAATCCCGGCAGTGTTTGGGGCAAACGCTGTTAACTTATCACCTATTATATCTTCTAAACATGCAGATTTAACGGTGAAAGGAGATTCCTTTTCAGGTAAAAATGAAGATTGTATTTTGAGTTCAACCAAGTTCTCATATTGCACTTCTTCAAAAAGAATATCAAGCAATACAAATTCTTCGTTTTTGCTCGCTTTATGTAAAGGATGGTAATAAAATTTGTAGTGAGCTTTATCAATTTTCGAATATGTATTTCGCTGCTGCAATTCTTTTCTAAGAAAGCCTTGTTCTGAAACAGCACCATCAAGTAATTCATCGATTTTTTCAGGTTTTACAGGCATTATAATATCAATGTCAATGGATAACCTTTTTGAAGAATTCAAATGCAACATTAATGCTGTACCCCCCTTAAAAACAAAAAAGAGTTTTTGTTTCACTAACCCTTCCAGTAGTAAAAGGGAACGAATAACTTTTTCAACCAATATTTTATCGGCATTTCGGTATTCTTTTGAAACCTTAGTTATCCAGTCTAACGTAATTTTATCTTTATCTATCACATTCTATATATTGGAAGTATTTTAACTTTGCTGCCGTATATTAGAAATTGAACCTAAGTATTCACGAAGGCTATCCTTTTTCCTTCGTCTATCGGCATATCGCATCATACGACTCTCATTTACAGTATATTTTTTAAATGCTTCCTGAAAAATAGTTCTCATCTCAGAACCTTGTTGAGCAGCAAATATTATATCATCACAAAAAATATCAACCAACATTTTTTCAATTGTGGGCGAGTTGATTCTGTTTATTGTTTGTAATGGAGCTTCTGAAACCAAAGACTTTACGATTAAGGTTTCTTTTTCATCAGGTAAGTATTTTTCAATTAAATCCTTAGTAGGTTCAAGAAACACAGAAAATTTATGCTCTTTTAAATAAAAAAATACCGATTGTACTGCTTCTTTATCCACCTCAATAAGTATGTAGAATCTTCCCGGCTGATGAACCATAAATTCATTTAAGGAAGAGGTATTCCAAATGCATATCCTCAAATATGGAAATTCCTTTTTTAGCTTTGAATGGACTGATTTTATTTTAGAAGTTATTTCCGGTATATAAATCCTGATTTTACCAATTGCAAATCTTCCTCTTCCAATCCTGTTCAAAACGCCAGATCGCACCAAATTATAAACTCTCCAATTTATTGTAGTAGCATTTACTTCCGGTTCCCTTTGTGAATAAAACTTTACAATATCAGATGTATCAAAGCTTTCTTTGCCTTTGAAATAATCTTTAAGCTGTTCAATATTTAATTTATCTGTTGCGATAGTTTAAAAAGTTAGAGTACAAATATAAAAAAATATATATTGGCAGCAAAATAAAAATGCTGCCGAAATATAGAATGATGCTAATACAGGATTGTACTCTTTGACAAAGCTTTGTTTTCAGCCCTGACTGGTGGGGCTTTTGCAATGTGTGCATTGTAGGTGGGGTTTCCTTTTTTTTGCGGGTGGGGAAAAAACAAAATAAATTTCCATCAAATTTGCACAGTCCTATCAAAAAGCTAAAACCTTTCTTTCGTTATTATATATCATTATCGTATCTGTCTGGTCGTCTGTCTTTTTACACTTGTTGCCAACTAAAGCATAAAACCCCCTTCCTCCTACTCCCATACCCCCCACGTATAGCTTCCCAAAACCCACCTACACCCACACCCCCACCACAAACCCATCCCCCCCAAATATACTCCATTTTCCCATTTGTCAATACCCGTCCTCCAAAAATTATAAACACAAAACAAGTGGGTAAAGGAAACGGGAAACGGAAAACAAGATTCAGGTTGCAGGTTTCAGGGGGCAAGAAGCAAGGGGCAAGAGGCAAGAGTTAGAGGCAGGGGGCAGGCAGCAGGGGGCAGGTTGCAGGTTGCAAGGAGCAAGAGGGAGGAGCTAGGGGAAAGGGGCAGGGGGCAAGTTTCAGGTTACAAGCAGCAAGCGGCAAGTTACAAGTTCCAAGTTCCAACTCATCCCTCAATACCCTCACTCAAACTACCTGCCGCCTGCAACCTGCAACCTGAAACCTTCAGCCTGAATCCTTCAACCTGCCCCTTGATATATCAGATTATTTTCTATATCTTTATACGAAATTTATCAAGTGATGAAGAAACAAACGTTTAGCGCATTATTCCTCCTTTTGGCTTCATTTTGCCTCTCAAACGTTCCTCCCTCCACAGAAGCTGTGATCACCGAAATATATTTTGCAAACAACGGGGAATGGACCATTGAAATATTATTCAATTCCATTAACTCACATAGCATGTTTACTTTATATACTCTCCAGGATTCTGCCAACTTTTCCAGGAAACCGAACGAACCTGGTATTATGCTATTAACTCAAAATGACCTTGATAAATACTTGTGGTTAAACCGTAGTGGTGGAGAATTATATATATTCGATTACTATCTCGGTGATATAATGGCGAAGCATTTTAGATATGGAAATGTTCCGGGATCTATGGTTAATCCGCCTTTCCTCGGACAAACGATCCATAATCCGAATCGAAATTATAATTATGAAAACTTCGAAATACTTGGATCACAACCTGGTCTCGGTGAATTACAGGAACCTCAACGGGGTCTCCTTCATGGGTTTGTTTTTGATTCTACCGGAAATCCTGTCAAATTCTTTCACGTGAAGCATTCCAATTGTTTCGGTATAAACGAAACCTGGACCGATTCAACAGGATATTTTTTCAATCCAACGTTAATGCCCAGAAATTACGAAGTTACTCTTGATAATGAAGAAGGAACCATATGGGTTGATACGATGATCACTTTGGAACTTGATTCTTCTATTTATACTAACTTTCGTATACCTGCAAAATCAGAAGTTGTTTTAAGTGGTCATTGCAAACTATATCAGGGAAATAACCATGCCAGAATTAAGGTCATTCTGACACCGGAATGCAATGATTTTTCTCCTATTTATGCATTTACGGATTCTTCAGGATATTTTGAAACCACAGTACCTATTGGAAGATATTACCTAAGGTGTTCAATGTTTGGGTTTTATCCTTATTTCACACCCGGCCTCATTAATTGTTTCCAGGATAATTACTTAATTGACCATATGCTATATCCTGGAACCGTTAATGAGATTTCAATGGGTGAACAATCAGGCATCTGGGAGAATGATTACCATTATTGGTTGTTCGGAGACATTCAGGTCCCTGAAGGTGAAACACTGCAAATCCTGCCGGGTGTAGAAATATTCTTTAAAAGATATGGCAATTTCGATGTTTTTGGAACCCTGGATGCAAAAGGGACAAAAGATGATCCCATTGTATTTTCGTATACACCATGGGAAGGCTTGAGATTTACAGGAAATTCTTCGTCCAACAGCATCCTGGAATATTTTGAAATCTCCGATAATGATTCAGGTATAATCATTCAAGACGCATCACCAATTTTATCCCATGGCATTATCCATGATGTACCACCGGTTCGTAGAATAATGGTCGATATAAGAGGAAATGCTTCTCCTGTTTTTAAATACATTGATTTTCAAAATGAAGGTTTGTATTACTATCCTGCACTATACTTTTGTCGTGATTCATCAAGTCCTGTTATTTCTTATGGTATTTTTTGCCATCCGGATTTGAAAATCTCGCCTGGTATTGTCAATACCGATCATTCAACACCTCGTTTATCAAATAATATTTTCAATAACAATTTCGCTGCCGTAGCAAATTTGGATCATGCAAGCCCTGATCTTATTAATAATATATTCATTAACAATGAATTTATATTTTACCCCTATCATACTTTCCAGGATACAGCCTTTCGTCCATATCACAATTTATTTTATAATATTGTTATTTATTTTAAGGACCCTATCCCGGGTTTCGGAAACCTTTGCCAGACAAATATCAACGGTGACTCATGTGATGTTTATTTCAACCTGTTTATGGATCCAATGTTTGCTGATACTACCTATCTGGCATATAACCTCCTGGAAAACTCCCCCTGCATTGATGCCGGTGACCCAACCTTTCCCTATGATCCCGACAATACCATTTCTGATATCGGAGCTTGTTTTTATGACCAGATTGGTGTCAGAATCAGCCAAAGGCCACCCATAAACCCTGGCTTTTCAATGTTTATCATCCCCAATCCCACCAACGGCAACGCGAACATCATCCTGCATAAAGAGGAGCACCTTTCCTGGAATAATGCAAGGATTAGACTTTTCGACCTCAGCGGCAGAGCGGTTGCTCAGGAAGAAATCGGGTATTTATTGCCCCGGGATAACGAATACAGGATGGGATTGCAGGATTTAACCAACTCGTCCGCTTTGAAAGGCACGTACTTGCTAAGCCTGGAGATCAATAACACGGTAATGGTTTCGAAGAAGCTGATCGTCGAATGATATTTTAACCAGGATAATCGCATGCTGATACATTCACACCTTAACAATTTGCCCTTACCTATGCCGAAATATTTGATTTCTGTTATCTTCCTGGTTTTCTGTTCTATAAACCTAATTTCCGCCCAAAGCCTCGACTTCTTCCGTGAAGATCTTGTCTTTAAGCTTAACCGCGAAAGCCTCTCTGTGGAAGGAGAATACTACTTCCGCAACCTTACCCCGGCAAAAGTGGAGCGATCCCTCTTCTACCCTTTCCCCCAGGATGATGACCATGGGAATGTAGTTTGGTTTGCCGCCTGGCCGACGGATGAACCCGATTCCTCCGTGGTTCTTCGGAAACGCAAAGAGGGTGGGAACTTCCATGCTGTTTTCCCGCCATACAGCCAGCGGGCATACTTCATCGGATATACTCAGGAACTGAAAAGCGGACATGCCCGCTATATCCTCACAACCACCCTGCAATGGAAAAAACCATTCGAACTGGCCAATTACAAACTCTGGGTTCCCTTAGGAATACAGATCGACTCATTATCATACCCTCCGGATAAAATAGATACCGTTAAAGAGTACGTCATCTATAACTGGTCAAAAACGAATTTTATGCCTGATAGGGACTTCGAGGCATGGTTTCGGTAGATCGCAGATCTCAGATATCAGATCGCAGATCTCAGATCTCAGATCTCAGATCTCAGATCCCTTAAAACGAATTCCTTTCTTCAGTCACTGCAGCCCTGAGCGAAGTCGAAGGGGATACTGCCGCTTCCCGCTCAAGATACTCGACCACGATCTGATTGACCGTTTCTTTCACCGTGACGATTTTTTCTGCTTTCCAGGCGTTGGATCCTGCAAAGGAGAAGCCATGCTCAAATTCTCCGCTTGCTGCATTGAATAAGGCTTCTGCTATGCAAAACTGTACTTTTTTATAATCACAGGTCTTCAGGCATTTCCACGGACAATTCACCGGTTTTTGGGTGCCTTGTTGTATCTCTTTTACAAAATCGTTGGTGATCACCCTGCCGGGTAGTCCTACCGGACTGTTGATGATGGTTATATCGTCGGGGGTGCAGTTGATATAGTTTTGTTTGAAAGCTTCCGCGGCATCACATTCAACGGTGGTCACGAAGCGGGTCCCCATTTTCACGGCTTTGGCGCCTGCCTGCATAATATCATACATATCGTTTCCGTCATAGATACCACCGCCGGCGATCACCGGGATCTCCCGACCGTATTCCTGTTCAAAATGACGTATCTCCGCCACGGTTTCTTTCACGATCGATTTCAGGATGCTATCCGGGTGCATAAGGTCTTCGTTCCTGAAGCCCACATGCCCACCGCATAGCGGACCTTCAACAACCACTGCATCGGGTACCTGTCCATACTTGTCTGACCAATGCCTGAATATTATCTTCGCTGCCCTTGCACTGGAGACCTTGGGTATCAGCTTTGTCCGGGAGCCCTCAGAACTTTCAGGCCGTTTCAGGAACAAGCCGGCACCGATAATGGCCATATCAACCTGCTCTTCCAGGGCAATGTTCAGTAGATCATCGAAATCGGATACAGCCAGCATGATATTCACCCCAATCACCCCGTCGGATAACAAACGGGCCTTGCGGATCTCCTTCCGCAAAGCGGTCTTGTTGGCCTCCCTGAAATTCTTACGGAATCCGGGCTCTGTCATCCCTATCCCCACAGCGGATATAATCCCAACCCCGCCTTCGCGCGCAACTGCCGCTGCCAGTCCCGATAACGATACGCCTACCCCCATGCCTCCCTGTATGATGGGTATGGGTATTAATAAATCACCTATTTTTAACGAATTCATAATGATGTTCTAATTTAATTTCTACGAAATTATAAGGGATTCACGGCTTCCTGGAGAATTAGGGAGTAAAAGAAATAAAAAGGGCCTGAACCGGATTTTAGGGGTGAAATTCCGTCATACAGGGGCGAAATAATTACCTTAAATCACCTTTCTGAAGTCATCGATGTATTTCTGTGACACTATAGCGGGAAAATCTATTCCCTCGAAAAACAACTTATATCCAAGCGGGTTCCCCTGTATCTCCTTGATATGATTAATATTCACCATAAAAGACCGGTGACATTGTACAATGAAATCGAATTCACCCAGCAAGGTTTCAATATTCTTCAATGAGTTCCGGATCATCTGTTTCCTCACAGCTCCATCACTTTCATAATATACCTCTATATAGTTATCGGCAGCCCTGATCAGTATGATTGCTCCCGACTGTATCCTGAAATGGTCTTTTTTGTATTCCGATTCGAAATACACCATCTTTTGTTGCTGTTGTTTACTTTCAATCAGCTTACGGCTCATCAGCCGGGCACTTTTTAAATGGGTACGCAATAACCTGTTGTAGTTGATGGTGATAAGAGCTGCTACGGGTATTACAGCAAGGAGGATGATTTTGATCACATCCATGAGCCGGATGTTAATGATCCCGAATAACCTTGTATAAAACAAAAAATAACATCCTGAAATAGCTAGGATTACCCAGATATTCCAGAATATCTCCCTCTTGATGTTCCATTTGCTGCTTTCGAAAAACTTTGGCCAAAGACTGGGAAGCACTATAAGGTTTATTGTCAGGGTTAAAAATGTTGAAACCGCATATCCTGTAACCAGGAACAATATTTTTTTTCTGGAAAACGAACTGATATCAACAGGTTGAAAGACAAGTAGAAATACAAGAATACCCAGACTGATGAACAGGATGATCCTGGCGTTGTATTTCACATCATCATTAAATGGATAGGGTTTATTGAAAAAACTTAACATGTGCCGGTCTTTTTAATATTTCTGTTCCGGCGGTATTTTTTGCAGATGGCCAAAAAAGATTCTGCCGATGTCGGAAATTCAAGCAAAATTATGCATTTTTTATGAAAAACGTAATATCAGGGAGAATTTTCGAAAAAGGTAATCACACAGGATGATATCATCCTTGTTTTCAAAAACATCCTTGAATATCCTAAACCGTTTAACCATACCCAAATTTAGCATTTTCCCGGTAACAAACCCCACCTTCCATCCTGAAAAATTATCCTTAACTTTGCCTGACCCCAAAATTCATCTCCAACTAACGTCAGAACAAACAATATAACAGTATAACCCATGCCCTCTAACCACATTTACTCCGAAACCGCCCGTCTGGAAGCCGTGATCCTTCATACTCCCGGACCGGAAGTTGAGAACATGACCCCTCAGAATGCTGAAAGAGCGCTATACAGCGATATTCTCAATCTTAATGTCGCCATGCGTGAATACGAGCAGTTCCGGGAGGTCTTGAAGAAGTTCAGTACGGTTTACGAGGTTCGTGACCTATTATCTGACATCCTTGAGATCACGGAAGTGCGCGAGGAGCTTATTGCCACCATCTGTCGCAACGAAATGGCCGGCACTCTTTCTTCCTGTTTATCGGGACTGAGCAAGCAGGAGCTTTCGCGCCAACTCATTGAAGGGGTGGTGATGAAAAAAGACAACCTAACCAAGTTCCTGAGTAAGGAAAGGTATTCACTCAGGCCTTTGCACAATTTCTTCTTCACCCGTGACTCGGCCATCACCATCTTTGATAAGGTGCTCATTGGTCGTATGGCAAGTGTGGTAAGGGAAAGGGAAGCACTCATCATGGAAGCCATCTTTTCCCATCATCCCCTTTTTACCGCTCAAACCCTGAATCCTGTCAGGCATCCTGTATTTACGGAAAACACAACAATTGAAGGAGGCGACATTTTAGTTGCCCGTGAGGATGTGATCCTCACCGGCATCGGAGCCCGAACCACATCCCAGGGAGTTGACTTCCTGATTGAACGGCTGAAGAAACAAAACACCACAAGGCATATCCTTGTCCAGGAACTCCCCCTGCAACCCGAATCGTTCATTCATCTTGATATGGTATTCACCTTTATCGACGATCATCACTGCATGGTATACGACCCGGTGATCCTGAAACCGAATAAGTTACAGACAGTGCATATAGAAGTCGACAACGGAAGGGTAACCCGGATACGCGAGGAAGAAAACCTGCTAAAAGCGCTCAACAATCTGGGATTCGATATCAAACCTCTATTCTGCGGAGGCAGTTCCGATCCCTGGGTGCAGGAGCGTGAACAATGGCATAGCGGGGCCAATTTCCTGGCTCTGGCACCCGGTGTGGTTATCGGTTACGGCCGAAACACCCATACTATGGAAGAGCTAAGCAACAACGGATTCAATATCATCAAGGCAGAAGAGATCATCAACGGAAAAGTCAGTCCTGACGGCCTCCGGAAAACCGTAATCACCATCGAAGGCTCAGAGCTTGCACGTGGTGGCGGCGGAGCGAGGTGTATGTCGATGCCGGTGAAGCGGCTATCGCAACCGCAGTGATCATCACCGCAATTGCTTGCAGCGTCATCGCCGGCAGGTCCTGACAGCGTTTAAAAAAAATCCATAAAATCCCTGCATGATATCCGCCAAATCCCTATCTTTGTGCCACCCAACGCGGATGTAGCTCAGTTGGTAGAGCATCAGCTTCCCAAGCTGAGGGTCGCGGGTTCGAATCCCGTTATCCGCTCAAAAATATATGGCTATATGGTTATATATCAATATAAAAGTAGCGTTTACCCCTTAATTTCATAACAATACGCGTTTTCTAATCTCCCTTGTTCCATACTTTGAATGTATTGTCCGCAATTGCTGCCAATGCGGTTTTCTTCCCATTCGCCTATGCTGAGGATGACTTCATAACCTGCTTCCCTTAATTCCTGAACAATGGAAATGTCCAGCCGATCTTTGGTCACAAGGGAGGATACATTGTTCTCTATTGCTTTGAATGTAGGATTAACCGGTGTGATCTTGATGAGAAACAGATTAGGATCAAAATGTTTAAGCATGGTTTCTGCGTTGATCAGAGATCCTTCGGCAAGAGCAAAATTCAGAGTGATTTTCTTTCCTTCCGGAGAATAAAATCTATCCGCATAATCCACGATTTCCCGAAAACCCATTTTCTTTACCGGTATCATCAAATCACGCTGGGCCTCATCCAGGGTATGAATGGAAAATTGTAACTGAAAATCCCTGTCATACAAACGTTTTTTTATGCTAAGGAGTTTGGTAAAAAAGCCTTCAGTTCCGGCAGCACCAATTGTTGAGAGGGATGGAATAAAGCTGCGGTAAAGGTATCGTGTGGGTATTTCTTCCAGGAACTCCAGGACATGTGGGTTAAACGAGGGTTCTCCCATACGGGCAAACTGTATCTTGAATTTTCCTGTGTCGATCAGTCCGTCCTGCCATCTTTCTTTAACAAGTGTGTCAACCTGGAAACGCAATCCATCCAGTCCTATCCTACCCTTGTATTGCCCTCCTGCATCACAGAATGTACAACCAACCGGACACCCATACAAAGTAGAAAGAATAAGCACCCATTTATCCTGTATGGTAAGTGGAGGCTGTGTAGATTCCACGAATTCGAACTTCCGCCCTGCCTCGTCCTCCGCAACATAAACACGCGCTATGCTGCTTTCAGGCGTCTTTGCAATTATGTTCATGATGGCTTTAATAATAACTGTTGTAAAACTATGTTAATTGGGGCTGGGGAGCTGGGTTGCTGGGAATCTGGGAGCTGGGTTGCTGGGGGGCTGGGACCTGGCTATCCGATTCCCCAGCAACCATTCCCCCAGTTCCCAGTCCCCAGTCCCCAGTCCCCAGTACCCAGTACCCAGTCCCCTTTTCCCCTACATTCCCCCAATCTCCATCCCCGCCTTCACCCCGTCACCCACGGCAATGGCAGTTTGACGGCAGCGGCCGTTTGCTGCATCTCCGATGATATAGATCCGCTTTTCTTTAATAAACTGATCTAATGCATCTTTTACTCCATCGCTGAAAAGCTCCAGCTCAGGTTCCCTTCCAGTTGCAAAAATAAGATAATCGTATAATAAAACTTGCTCCCGACCTGAATTCATGAATGTAAGTGTCAGGTTGTTTACACTTTCCCTTATTGACTGTAATTCAAAGTTCTCGTGATATGTGATTTCATGGTTCCTGAAGAATTCTTCCTTCAAAACGTGCAGGGCACGTATACGATTGGAACGGTTAAACACGGTTATATAATGTTTTCCTGCAAGCTGCAGTGCATAATCAAAGGCTGCATCACCGGCACCAACAAAAGCAACTTGCTTTCCTGATTTATTGCGAAGCCGGGAAACATCATATAAAACCCTTGCCGAATCCGGCTTATGAAGGTTCTGTGTAATTGGCCTGGTTCCGCTTGCCACAACCAGTATCCTGCTGGTAACCAATTCCGGTTCAAACGAGGTGGCGTTATTCAAAGCCATGGCAATAATCCCATTGCTCTCCCTGACTCCTGAAACTTCTGCTTTTTCTACCTTAATATTATAGGTATCCAAATGACGAAGAAAATCACCGATAAGCTTTGATGAAGTCACCGCCTGGTAATACCCCGGGTAGTTGGCAATTTTACCGGCCTGGTGAAGCAATCCCCCGGGTTTATTCTTATCGACCAATAAAAATTCAACGCCCAGACGCTTAAGCTGTATGGCGCAGGCTATACCGGCAGGCCCGGCCCCGACAATAACAACATCAATATGTCTCATTTATAATAACTTGTATAACTTCATCGGCATTCAAAGGACTTATAAACCCGTAAACAAGGTTAATAAAGGTCGACAGGTGAAATTCAAAATTATAGGCCGCAGTGGTATCAACAGGAAATAGCGGCTCAAATCCCCTTACAAATGCCGATCTGACCGTTGTCTCACAACAGAGGTTGGTCATCACGCCGCAAACGATCAATTGATCCCGTCCTTCCTTTTTAAGCTTTTCTTCCAGGATGGTTCCAAAAAAAGCATCAAACTGTGATTTTTCCAGGATGGTGGTTCCGGGAAGCAGCAACTCGGGAATCACGGCAGACTGCGGATTCTCCCGCGTGACGACCTCTTTCCACCGTATACCCATCATGCCGGCGTCTGCTTCAGTATTCACGTGCCGTGTTAAAATGACCGGAATGCCGCTTTCCATGCATTGTTTCTGGAGCTTCATTATCCCGGGAATAATTGCCGGGGCAGAAGGAATAAACCCATGAGCATGCGGATCGCAAAAAAAATGCTGCATGTCAACAACCAGTAAGGCCATTCTGTCCTTATCAAGTACAGGCCTGTACGACTTGCAAAATGGCCTGATCCTCTCCAAAATCTCCCCTGAAACTTCCTTAATGTTTTCTTTCTGAAAATAAGCTGTTTTCATGACGCAAAGATAAAGGATAAGGTAATATGCTTGAACTGGACTTATTGAGGGGGCTGGAGGCTGGAGGCTGGGGACTGGGGGCTGGGGGCTGGGGAACTGGGAGCTGGGGGAATGGTTGCTGGGGAGCCGGATAACCAGGTCCCAGCAATCCAGTCCCCAGTCCCCAGTCCCCAGTATCCAGTCCCCAGCCCCCAGCCCCCAATAACTTAACATTTTTTTATCATTTCCCTTGCAATTATAAAATATCTTTTTACCTTTGCACCCGCTTTGGATGGAAGCATCTTAAGCTCAAGACTGTAAAAACTTTACGGAAACCTGATAACAAGAGACACCTAAAGGTTTCATCCCGGGTGCCGGGAGTGGTCTCAAAGCCACCCTATCATCAAGTTTCCCAAAGTATTTCAGGATCAATAAAAGCAAACTTCATTCCTTGCAGAAGGAATTAAGGACAAACAAAAATAGTATATGCCGACGATACAACAGTTAGTAAAAAAAGGACGTCAGAAATTAACCGACAAGAGCAAATCACCTGCCCTCGACAGTTGTCCGCAGAGGCGTGGTGTTTGCGTAAGGGTTTACACCACAACCCCCAAGAAGCCTAACTCCGCCATGCGTAAGGTGGCCAGGGTCAGGCTAACCAACGGGAAAGAGGTAAATGCCTACATTCCCGGTGAAGGCCATAACTTGCAGGAACACTCCATAGTATTGATCCGTGGAGGCAGGGTGAAAGACCTTCCGGGTGTACGTTATCACATCATCCGCGGAGCACTCGATACTTCCGGAGTGGATGGCAGAAACCAGAGAAGATCGAAATACGGCACCAAAAAGCCTAAGAAATAAGAGATTAATATAAAATTCTTCAGATAATATGAGGAAATCGAAACCAAAGAAACGGATTATTCTTCCCGACCCCAGATTTAACGACGTGCTTGTCACTAAGTTCGTAAACAATATCATGATCGAAGGGAAAAAGAATATTGCTTATAAGATCTTTTACGAGGCCATTGATATTGTTAGCGAAAAGACCAAAGAAGATGGTCTCGAAGTCTGGAAAAAGGCTCTGTCGAACGTTACACCCAGCGTTGAAGTCCGTAGTCGCAGGATAGGTGGTGCAACATTCCAGATCCCTTCTGAGATCAGACCTGGCAGAAAAATGTCGATCGGCATGAAAAACCTGATCAATTTCTCACGCAAACGCCACGAGAAAACCATGGGTCAGAAGCTTGCCGGTGAGATCGTTGCTGCATACAAGGAAGAAGGTTCAGCTTTCAAGAAAAAAGAAGATACTCACAGGATGGCAGAAGCCAATAAGGCTTTCTCCCATTTCAGGTTCTAACAATCAGCCAACGTCATCATCAGGATGCAGGAAAAATTACAACATACGCGGAATATCGGGATCATGGCCCACATCGACGCCGGCAAGACGACGACGACGGAGCGTATTTTGTATTATACCGGCATCAATTACAAGATAGGTGAAGTGCATGATGGTACCGCCACAATGGACTGGATGGTTCAGGAACAGGAAAGGGGTATCACCATTACATCGGCTGCCACAACGGTTTACTGGGATGTAGACCTTGAAAAATACCGTATCAATATCATCGATACACCCGGTCATGTTGACTTCACGGTTGAAGTAGAGCGTTCCCTCAGGGTACTTGACGGTGCCGTTGCGCTCTTCTGCGCTGTGGGCGGTGTCGAACCTCAATCGGAAACGGTCTGGCGTCAGGCCGACCGCTACCATATCCCCCGCATCAGCTTCGTGAATAAAATGGACCGTTCGGGGGCCGACTTCTATAATGTGGTCAACCAAATCAGGGAAAGACTGCATGCCAATCCCGTACCCATACAGCTCCCCATTGGCGAAGAAGATAATTTCGAAGGTGTTGTTGACCTGATAGAGAACAAAGCCTGGGCCTGGGACGGTGAATCCCTTGGTGCCAGATTCTACGAGATGGACATCCCCGAGTCAATGAAAGATATGGTCGAGGAATACAGGATCCGTCTCATAGAGGGCGCTGCCGAAGAAAATGAAACTCTATTTGAGAAATTTCTCGACAACCCCGCCCTCATTACACCCGAAGAAATCCGCTCCGCAGTGAGAAAAGCCACCCTGGAAATGCGAATTACACCGGTTATCTGCGGGGCTTCATTCAAAAACAAAGGGGTGCAAAAACTCATCGATTCCATTTGCCGTTACCTCCCCTCTCCTCTCGATGTGCCCCCCATCAAAGGTATCAACCCTTATACCGAAAAAGAAGAAATACGCGAATCATCCCCCGATCAACCTTTCAGCGCACTGGCTTTTAAAATCGCATCCGACCCATTTGTCGGCCGTATTGCCTATTTCCGCGTTTATTCAGGATCACTGGATGCCGGAAACGTTGTGCTGAATGTTAATACAGGAAAGAAAGAACGTATCGCCAGAATACTGCAAATGCACGCCAACAAGCGCAAGCCGCTTGAACGGATTGAAGCAGGAGAAATTGCCGCCGCCGTCGGATTCAAAGAAATCCGTACAGGAGACTCATTGACCGACCTTAAAAATCCAATACTCCTGGAAAACATTAATTTCCCGGAACCGGTTCTGCGGTTAGCCGTTGAAGCCAAATGGCAGGACGACCTCGAAAAACTAAGTACTGCCTTGTCGAGAATGACCGAAGAGGATCCTACCTTCGATGTCAGGATTGATGAAGAGACAGGTCAAACAGTGGTAAGCGGTATGGGAGAACTCCACCTGGAGATTATCCTCGACCGTCTGAAGAGGGAACATAACCTGGAAGTAAACAAGGGTACACCACAGGTAGCCTATAAAGAGGCCATCGCAATTCCTGTTGTACACCACGAACTATACAAAAAACAAACCGGAGGCAAAGGCCGTTATGCCAACATTACCGTGGAAATCGGCCCCGGCGAATATGGCAAACCCGGTCTGGATTTTACCGATGCAACCAAGGGAGGAGTTATTCCTAAAGAATATATCAAGGCCGTAGAGAAAGGTTTCAGGAATTCCATGCAAAACGGAATCCTGGCCGGCTTCGCCTTATATAATCTTAAGGTCAAACTTACCGATGGACAGGCTCACCCCGTTGATTCCGACGCACTCTCCTTCGAAGCAGCCGCCGGCATTGCTTTCCGCAATGCTTGCAGAAATGCCAGACCTACCCTGCTCGAACCGGTCATGAAACTTGTGGTTACTACTCCCGATCCCTATATCGGAGACGTCAGCAGTGACCTTAACAAACGCAGGGGACAGGTTGAAAACGTTGTGGCTCGACCAAACGGAGTGCAGGAAATTCATGCCAAAGTACCTCTGGCCGAAATGTTCGGATATGTAACCACATTGAGGACCATAACTTCCGGCAGAGCAGTTTCCAATATGGAATTCAGCCATTACGCCGAAACACCCAGAGATATTGTAGAAGATGTTTTGTATAAAATTAAAGGATACGTTGTTAACTTCTGATCACAACCTTAAAACTTAAATATAACGTGAGTCAAAGGATTAGAATAAAATTAAAATCATACGATTACAACCTCGTGGATAAATCCGCAGAGAAAATCGTAAAGACGGTAAAGTCGACAGGTGCCGTTGTCAGTGGCCCCATTCCGTTGCCCACCGACAAACAGATTTTTACGGTAAACCGGTCAACCTTCGTCAATAAAAAATCGAGAGAGCAATTCCAGCTGTCAACCTATAAGAGGTTGCTCGACATTTACAGCACGACAAGCAAAACCATCGACGCACTGATGAAGCTGGAATTACCCAGTGGCGTTGAGGTTGAGATAAAAGTCTGATAATTGGCAAAAACCAGGAAATAATGTCAGGAATAATTGGAAAAAAAATAGGGATGACCAGCGTCTATGACCAGGAAGGGAAGAACATTCCCGTAACGGTCATTGAAGCCGGACCATGCGTGGTCACACAGGTAAAGACCAAAGATAAGGATGGTTACGATGCCATTCAGCTTGCTTTCGGCGAAAAGAAAGAAAAGCATACGACCAAAGCATTGATGGGACATTTTAAGAAAGCCGAAGTAGGCCCGAAAAGGATAGTTCGCGAGTTCACCCGTTTCGAAACAGGGCACCAGAAGAAATTTGGTGACATCATCACTGTGGATGTTTTCACGGAAGGTGAGTATATCGATGTGGTCGGTTACACTAAAGGAAAAGGATTCCAGGGTGTCGTAAGACGGCATCATTTTGCCGGGGTCGGTGATGCAACTCATGGCCAGCACAATCGTTTGAGAGCTCCGGGTTCAGTAGGTGCATCCTCCTACCCGTCCAGAACTTTTAAAGGTCTGCGCATGGCAGGAAGAATGGGGAATACCCGAGTTAAAATGATCAATCTGCAGATCGTGAAGATCATCCCCGAAAAGAATCTTTTATTAATTAAAGGTGCCGTTCCAGGACCAAAAGGATCATATGTAATTGTTGAAAGATGGAGTTAGAAGTATATAAAATATCAGGGGAAAAGACCGACAGGAAAGTCGAGTTGAATGACAGCATCTTTGGCATCACCCCTAACGACCATGCGATTTACCTTGATGCCAAACAGTACATGGCCAATCAGCGCCAGGGAACACACAGCAGCAAGGAAAAATCCACTGTGTCTGGTAGTACCCGTAAGCTGAAACGCCAAAAAGGTACTGGTACAGCAAGGTTCGGAAGCATCAAAAGCCCGCTGTTCCGCGGTGGTGCCCGAATCTTTGGCCCGCAACCAAGAGACTACAGCTTCAAATTGAATAAAAAGCTGAAAAGGCTTGCAAGATGCTCCGCACTGAGTTATAAAGCCAAAGACAACAACATCGTGGTATTGGAAGACTTCAGTTTTGAAGCCCCGAAAACCAAGGATTATATCTCCATGCTTTCAAAGTTTAATGTCATCGACAAGAAAACTCTTCTGGTTCTCCATGAGGTTGACAATAACGTGATCTTGTCGTCGAGAAACCTGAAAAAAGCTAAGGTTGTACAGGCCAATTCCCTGAATACCTATGATATTCTGAATGCCAACAACCTTCTTATCTCAGAAAGCAGCATCAAGGAAATAGAAAAAATACTGGCTCAATAAATAGCATAAAACCCGACGAAATGGATAAAATAATTATAAAGCCGGTGATCACGGAGAAAATGACAGACCTGGGCGATAAGCTCAACCGTTATGGCTTTATCGTCCATAGAGGCGCCAACAAAATTGAAATAAAGCTCGCGATTGAGAAGCTTTATGGCGTAGAAGTTCTGGATGTGAACACCATGAATTATCCCGGGAAGATCAAGAGCCGCTACACAAAAGCAGGCTTTATAACCGGGAAAACGAGAGCCTACAAAAAGGCCGTCGTTACTTTAGCACAAGGTGAAACAATTGATTTTTACAGCAATATTTAGATAAATGGCTTTAAAAAAGTATAAACCGACAACACCCAGTCAGCGCTTCAAGATCATCAGCGCATATGATGATATTACGACATCGACTCCGGAAAAGAGCCTTCTCGCTCCGCAAAAATCGACCGGAGGTCGTAATGCAGAAGGAAAAATGACTGTTCGTTACCGTGGAGGAGGTCACAAACAAAGGTACAGGGTAATCGACTTCAAGCGTGACAAGGAAGGCATTTCCGCCACTGTGAAATCGATAGAATATGATCCGAATCGCACTTCGCGTATTGCACTGCTGCATTATGCCGATGGTGAGAAAAGGTACATCATTGCTCCCCATGGCCTTAAGGTGGGCCAGGAAGTCAATTCCGGCAAAGGCGTTGCCCCTGAAATCGGTAATTCCATGTATTTGAGTGAAGTACCATTCGGAACGATCATTCACAATATTGAACTGAGGCCTGGACAGGGTGGCAAGATGGCACGCAGTGCCGGATCCTATGCACAATTTCTTTCAAGGGAAGGAAAGTTTGCCATCATCAAGTTACCTTCCGGTGAAACCCGGATGATCCTGCAAACATGCAAGGCTACCGTGGGTATGGTTTCAAACCAGGATCACAGCCTTGAGCAATCAGGTAAAGCAGGCAGAAGCAGGTGGCTGGGAAGACGACCAAGAACCAGAGGTGTTGCCATGAATCCCGTCGACCATCCCATGGGCGGTGGTGAAGGAAGAGCCTCCGGAGGTCATCCCCGTTCCAGGAAAGGATTGCCCGCAAAGGGTTATAAAACCCGCTCCAAACATAAGGATTCAAATAAATATATTATTGAACGAAAGAAAAAATAATCGTAACGTATGAGCCGATCATTAAAAAAAGGACCCTACATCCATTATAAACTGGAGAAGAAAGTACTGGACCAGATTCAAAGCGGTAAAAAAACCGTTATCAAAACCTGGTCAAGAGCAAGCATGATATCTCCGGATTTTGTCGGTCAAACCATTGCGGTCCATAATGGCAATAAGTTCATCCCGGTGTACGTAACCGAGAACATGGTAGGTCATAAACTAGGAGAATTCGCTCCTACCAGGCAGTTCAGAGGCCACGCCGGTCAAAAGGGTAAAAAATAATAATGGCTAACGATAAAAACACTCGATAATGGGAGCAAGAAAACGCTTACGCGCCGAGGAAAAGAAAGAAGCAAACAAAACCCGGTATTTTGCCCGGTTGAATGATTGCCCTACTTCGCCCAGGAAAATGAAGCTGGTGGCTGACATGATAAAGGGACAGGATGTTCAGCTGGCGCTGGGGATGCTACAGCATTCACCCAAAGAGGCCGCCGGCCGTCTTTATAAACTCCTCCTTTCCGCCATATCAAACTGGCAGATGAAAAATGAAGGAAAGCGCATTGAAGACCAAATGCTTTACATCAGGGAGATATCCGTTGACGGAGGAAGGTCGCTGAAACGTCTTCAGACTGCTCCGCAGGGACGTGCGTTCCGGATCAGAAAACGCTCCAACCATGTTACCCTCATCCTGGGAAACAGGCTGGATTATGCCAGTGCGGTGGAAAATACCGAAACAGAAAAGCTTAATAAATAAAATAAACATCAGACTTTAATGGGACAAAAGACAAATCCAATAGGACTCAGGCTGGGAATCATCCGCGGTTGGGATTCAAACTGGTACGGTGGCAGGGATTTCAGTACTAAACTGGTGGAAGATAACCAGATTCGCAAGTACCTCCATGCTCGTCTTGCCAAAGCAGGTATATCCAAGATCCTGATTGAAAGAACCCTGAAGCTTATCACGGTTACAATATTTACAGCCCGTCCGGGAATCATTATCGGAAAAGGTGGCCAGGAAGTAGATAAACTCAAGGAAGAGTTGAAGAAGTTGACCACCAAAGAGGTACAAATCAATATTTCTGAGATCAAACGCCCGGAAATGGATGCTGTCATCGTTGCCAACACCATAGCCAAGCAAATCGAGGGACGTATTTCCTTCCGCAGAGCCATCAAAACTGCCATTGCTTCAACCATCAGGATAGGTGCAGAAGGCGTTAAGGTAATGATTTCAGGAAGGCTTGGTGGTGCCGAAATGGCCAGAAACGAGCAATACAAGGAAGGCCGGATCCCGCTGCATACCCTCAGAGCTGATATTGATTATGCCCGTGCTGAAGCACACACCACGTATGGAAGAATCGGTATCAAGGTTTGGATTTGCAAAGGTGAGATTTACGGCAAACCCGAACTCGTACCTTCCCAGCAGGAAGCACCGAAGAAACAGGCACCTAGAAAAACAAGGGGTGGCAGAAGAAGATAAATGATTGAATAAACTACTTAACATTAAGATAAATGTTACAGCCAAAAAAGACAAAATACAGGAAACAGCAGAAAGGGAAGATGAAAGGGAATTCCCAGCGGGG
>JAHJRE010000200.1 GCA_018831055.1 Bacteroidota bacterium | reverse complement strand
TGAAATATTCGTTTTTTCATATTTATTCGTGCATTCGTGGCATTTTTTAGTTATTTATTCGTGGAATTAAAGTTTAAAATCGCCACGAATGCACGAATGAATAAAATTTTAACTTCACGCTTATTGGTGAAATGAAATATTCGTTTTTCATCTTTATTCGTGCATTCGTGGCATTTATTAGTTATTTATTTGTGGAATTAAAGTTTAAAATTCTTTTCGGATGAAAGAAAATCTCCTCTATGGTTGATTTTTTATCACAGAGGGAAGGAGAGGCACAGAGGAGTGTTTCTCTATGATTCTTACACGTGTAAAATAGAAAAAGCGGGAGCAACCATTGCAAGCAGCTTGAAATAAAAACTTAGCCGGGGTAACCTGTCCCGGGTAGTTTGTTTCTCTTCCGTTTTGGTTGAACAGTTGTAAAATTCAAAAACCTTTACTTTATTTAAAACTTGTCAAAAAAGGAATCCAGTTGCTACATTTTGTAAAAATTACATAGTAAATTGAATTTTACACTTTTAATTGATTCGACACCGAAGTATTCAAACCTGAAAAGCTATTTGTTAATTAGAGATTTACCCTGCCAGGTTTTGTTTTAGAAATGTTTAGAACATTGGTCATAATTACTTCAGAAACTTGGAGGGAAATACTACTTTTTATATAATCAATTTACCAATTATTATTGGAAGTATAAATATTCCAATAGACATTAAAAAGTACATCAAATAAATATTTCCCTTGCTATACCTGTATTTTTTTATCAGCTTTTCATATCGTTTTCCTCTAAATATTAATATCCAATTTAAAAAGATGAAAGGTATAAATAAGGTTATGATACCTGAAAGAAAACCATCAATCATATTTCCAGGAAATAAATCAAAATCTAAAAAAATATCAATCTTTATATTGAAGATGCTTAACCAAAAGAAGATTGTTAGTAGATTAATCCCTTGTAATATCGATATTGGAATCAGTGTATAGGTTTTCCAATTTCGCATATGTCCATACTTAGCTTTTTCATAAACTATAGCATCAACCCATATCATATAATATATATTTCTCATATCAATCTTCTTTTGCTACATCATATATTAACCTTGCCCCGAAATATGCTCCTGCTATTATAGCAATTCCCCACCCAACTGGGTTTGATGCCAGAAAAATTGTAGCTCCTAAACTGGCTGCACCTATACTAAAATCTGCCACATCCCAACCGTTAACTGCATCAATTCCTCCTTGAGAATAATCATTATAAATATGATATCCTGATACTCCCATTCCAAATAAAGCTCCAGCTACTCCGGTGCTTTTCACAAATCTTAGATACTTTGAGCCAGTTTTTCCTATATCTCCTGTTCTTGCTGCATAGCTTATTAATTGCTCCTTTGTAGTGTTTGCTATCATAAAAGCCCCGACTATACTATTTGCGGTGCCTACCCATTCTGGAACACTATTATAGGATGAATTAAATGAAGACACCCACCCCACATCACCCCAGCCAGGGGCTATATCACCAATAGGAACCCAAACACAAACTGCAGAACTATAAGTAAATCCAACTGTCCTGTTATTTAGTGTTTTTGTAAGCCATGTTCCTGAGATTTGGATGTATTGTCCCATTTCACCGGAACCATCGGGTTTGAAATATGCTCCGTCTGATGAAGATAAATCTGAAGCATCAAAAATTTTACCCGAACCGGTGGAGATAATATTTCCGGATTGCGATGAAGTGGAAAGAAAACCCCCAACACCATCAACCGAAGTCCAGGTCAAACTTGTCCCATAAGCTGGTCCTTGCAATGTATATTTTCCTCTTCCATAGCAATAATCAAGGAAATCATTCCAGTTTTGGCCGGACCATTCCATGCTGCTCCACAAGTTTTTATTATTCAAAAAATTGTAGCTGTCTTGTGTCATGTGAGACCCGGGAAATCTAAAAGCATTCAATTGTTTGTGATGTTCAAGAAACAACCCGGGTTTAAAGTAAAAGTAGCATCCATCCGGATCAACATTCCCCACCGGGTTATTCCCCATCGCGCTATATGGGCTTGTTCCCTGATTCACCGGATCCGGCACGTTCCACCTGCCGGTCTGCCCGTCGAACATCCTGGCTCCGAAATCATACAGGTTCAGGTTCAGCCATTGCTGTCCGCTGTGGTTCTCTTTGCCCTGGTACATGTATGGATTGTCCGGCTGGCCGTTCATGTACCTTGTGCCGCTGAACTCCATGCCGAAGGGGTAGTAGTGGTTTTCCTGGATGATTTCAGCAATAGTGTCGTTATCGGTGTCGGTACATACAACCCGGACAGTGCCAAGGTGGTCGCGGAGGAAGTACTCGGCCAAAATCGTGTCATTGGCAGGCACCATTCGGCCTTCCTCCGTGAGTATATACTGCAATTCGGCATTTTTATAAACAAATCCGTTTATATAGACCCAGGTAAACGTGTTTTGTCCGGAAACTACTTTTTTTGAAAGTTTTTTCCCGGTTGCATCATAATATATTATAAGGTAATGGCTGGCATCAAAGGTGATGGTATCGGGCAGATTGAAATGATTATATGTAATGCTTGTTATTCCTTTGTTTTTATCACTGATCAGGTTCCCATTATCGTCATAGCTGTAATCGTCGTTAGTTCGATTGCCATTGTCGTTAAAATCATTCCCAAGCGAAGTAGTATATGAAGCATCATCGGTGACGGAGGTCAATTGATTGCCGCTATACTGGTAATAAAGATCATCGATAACCTGGTATCCGTATTCTTCCCCGGTATATCCTTTGCGGTCAAGATATTTGATGTTCCCGTTCAAATCGTATTGAATATTATAAACGCCATAATTGTTGTTGACCGACCAGCTCCCTTGCGAAAAGTCCCCGTATTTTGCCTGTGTCATTTGGTAGAGATCGTCATACTGAACTCCATATCCACGTATCCCGTCATATTGTGCTGCCTGCCAACGGATACCGGAAATATTTCCGTTGTATTGCGGAGTACCGTCCAGGGCGGTCAATCCTTCATTGTAGAGAATATCCATCCCAAACAAGTCGTCTCCATCCTCATTAAAATAAACCAGAGGAATATCGCTGTAAATGAATGCTGATATTTTACTGCTGATTGCGTCTATCTGGATTGTATCAGTATATCCCAGTTCCTCGAGTCTTTCGCGGACTATTATATCAATGCTATCCAGGATCATACCTTGTTCAAAATATTTATCGAAAAATAATCCTTTTATGTCAAAGGTAATGGAATCTCCCGAAATATCCAAGAGCTTATTAAATTCTGTTGTATCGCTTTCTTCTTTGAACATATTCTCTTCGGTATATTCGTCTATGTCAAGGTATCTGGTTTGGGATGTATCATCCAATTGCACAATGTATAAGGACTTGTAATCGGAAAAACGAATTTCCAATTGCCCGGCTGAGATTTCTTCAAATGAAATCTTCAATGAATCATATTTAATGCCTTGTACGGACTCATCGGTTTCGAGATACTCATTGTAATTTATAATGCTGTTGCTGTTATCGAGATTGCTTTGATTGATATGAGTTAACCAACCTCTTACATTGTATATATAATCGACTGATTGCCAAAACGAAATGCCATTGTCGGGAGAATGTAGATTTTTCTCTATCAGCTGTCCAAGTTCATTGTAGTTGTTGGAATACATCAGGAATTTATTTTGGTTATTAATACCATACTTAAGTTTTAAAATGCGGCCGGCATGATCATAAGTATATTGACGGTATTGCGTAATTGAATCCACACTGGTTACATGATCATGACGGTTGTTTCTTATCCTTCCATCAAACATAAGTTCGTTTCTTATTAAGTCGTAACCGGATAGATGATTATCGGATATGCTTTGAATAATACGGCCTTTGTTATCAAAATATTGCAGATTGTATAACCAATTATTGCTTCCATCAAGTGTTTTCGTTTTTCCACCGGTTTTGTACTCCCTAAGTCTGTTATTCGGATCGGCCGGCATCCTCAGATTTACATCGCGTTGGTAAAGATAATCTTCGTTTTCGTCAAACCGGTAGTCGTCATAATAAGCGACATTTAATATTTTTGAATTATTGTAACTGTCAGGGAAAGAATGGAATGTGTAGCCTTCATCCATAGTTGTAAACGAAACAGTATCTTCAAAAAAGTTATCAGGATACGTTGAATAGAAATTATCAGCAACAGCCTGCATTTGTGAACCTGTTAGTGAAGATTCATCATAATACAGTCCAGACATTATCTTGCGACCATATAGATCATATTTTGCAAAGTTCCATGTAGACTTATCTCTGAGATTCCCATCCTGAGAAAGAATTACCCGATCAACTTTGTCATACACTAAATACTCCTTGTCCCTACCCGGCAATTGTCTTTCTGTGAGCCTTCCCTTTTCATCGTATTTGAAGCAAAATATATATTTTGTCGCTATTTGATCGGTCCATGAAAAATCATAATCATCTGCGGCAACCATATCATCAAATGCTTCCGGTGGAATGATATATCTTATCCTTCCAAAGTCATCATATACATAATAAGTATAAATGCTTTCAGAATCCACCGTATTGATTTTTGCAATGGTTTTCCCTGATTTATCCACACAAACAAAACCGGTTTGTCCGTTTTCATCGGTAGCTTGGTTTATTACCAGTTCATTTTCAGGATAATATTTATTGCTGTTATCAACATCGCATGCCCCGGTAGATGGAATAACACTGAAATTTATGATATGATCCTCCTCATTAAATGAATAATCGGTTTCAATCTCGTGTCCTTCACCCGGTTGCCATAATTTACCGGCAAATCCCTGTTTTTCTATCCTGTTCATGGGTGAATCATCAAAAGATGTAATCGCATAAGGATACAGGGTATGAGCCACACGAGGAGCATTGACATAAAAATCCTCAATATCTCCGATAGGATCTGTTTTCATCAGTCCATTTGTTTCATTACTTGCATAAGGCAGGTAATGTATGGTATCTCTTCCATAGCAGTCATAAACAAATGCATTTACCATGTCTTTGCCATTGGGTGATACTTGACGGTTAACAACTTGTATTATATTCCCTAAGCCATTGAAATATTTTCTGGATTCAGCCTTCTCTCCAATTGATAAGTTGTCTATATCTCCGGCAGATGAAATATCATCAATCAGGATTATTTGGCTTTTAATAAAACTTTCTGTACTGGACACAGTATAATCGTACCGTGCTGTTATATACTTATCGTCATCTCTTGTAAGGAATAATCTTCCCCAGTCATCATATTCAAAATAACTGAATCGGCTATTGGTACCTGATGTACTTAAAATACGACTCTTAGGGTCATGTGAATAAGTTTGTATTAAAGCATCAGAAGGATAAAAGCGGATATCATCCACAAAAGCTTCATCGTCGTTATCCTCTACTTCCACGGTTACTTTTATTTGTATAGGTGCCTGAAGATTTTCTATTTCCGCCTGAGATAGGTTCACTGTATATAAATTCCAACCTGAACCTGTTACATATATTTTTTCTGAGTATGTATCGTTGTTTACTCCAATTTTCAGGCTTGTATGATTATCCCCGTTTATCCATGCCGAGGCAGTATATCCGTTTTGACTATTCAGGGGTTGTCCGGAAATGGTAAAACACTTGTATACTTTACCAAGTCCATTAATCGAAAGAATGTTTTCCCCACTTTTAGGATCATTTGATTCCATTGCTTCGATATTGTTTCCCTCTATTACCCAATCCGAATTATCAAAATCT
>JAHJRE010000199.1 GCA_018831055.1 Bacteroidota bacterium | reverse complement strand
CCAAATCAACACCGTTCGAATCTCTCATGCTGGAATTGTTTATTTTTTGCTTCAAACAGGTAATGTCATATTTTATTGCTTTCAGACCTTTGTCCATTTGGAAAAGATTTTCTAATGCCTTTGGATCTTTATAAGAATAGGCGACATTAAGAAAATCATTGATATCTTTGAGCTCTTTCTTTACTTCTTGGGCAACCTGTTTTTTGATAAATTCTTGATTTGTAGCGCATCCGGCCATAAAAAATATCATAATACAACCAATAACTGGAATAATGGAGAAATATAATTTTTTCATGGTACATACCCTTTTCATAATTACCTCAATATCTATTTTTATTTTTCTTTAACTGTCGATAAATCGGTTAATCTTTTCCTGCCAGTATAGCAACTGTTATGCCAAAAGAACCAAAATTATGATAAAATATTGATATATTAAATAGTTATGCTTGAAAACCGGATTGGATTCAGTAACCCATTGGACAATAAATATCACATTTTCTATGGGAAAATTTTTACATACTTCTGATCTACTGAAGATATACAGCTATATAGCAAGGTATAACCGCCAAGGTGGTACATCTCGTGGAGATTGTCACAAAAGATTTAAGCAGGATGGGGGCTAATGGAAGATTTTTTAGCATTATTGAGTGGAGCCTCCTTCACCTTGGGCAGGTGGCCTCAGGAAGCCTATAGATGGGAGCTTAAGCGTTTTACACATTGTCATGCGAAACACACATCACTGAAGCGATCAAAGGTGTGTTATGGCAGTTTGAGCGCTGTGAGTTTCACAGCACCCGAACGCTTTTGAGAAACAAGGGCAATCCAGAGTGCCGAATAGTAATGCGATTTCTTTTGGTTTGTTTTCTTTCTCGAGCTTAACACAACACCATTTGCTATAAACGGCCGGTTGTTTGCCGAAAAGCCATATGGGGTAGTTCAATCCTCCTTAGATGCAACGGAAATGAAAATTATTTATTTTCAGTGGAACCCATGATTTTCAAGTTGGCTCCAATCTTATCAAGAAACTCCTCCTTGACCCATTGCGGTGGAGTAATGTTTCGAAGCATGCGATAGCGGATGAATTCTTCACGGGATTTGCTGTATTTAACAAAAGGACCCTCAAAAGAATCGCTTGCCTGGGCCCATGTTTCATAATAATTTGCCGCATCAGGACCGTCATATTTAACTAAAAATTGGATTCGTTCGTCCTTATCAAAAGGTCCCAGGTAGACGAAATCGGTTAAAGCGGTTGCCAGTGAATTAAAGATACCGATTTCTTTGCTGTGAATATCGAGGACACAATGGCCGATGATTATTTGCTTCTGATCCCCCTTTTCGATGGATTCATAATAAATCTGTGGTCTTTGGTTTACTTGGAATCTGCCTGCAATGGGAATTCTAAAGTCGTCAGCATCAAATTCAGGCCAGATACTTTTAATTACCCCCCACATTATGGAATTATCAATGAATCCGCTTATGCCGTCTTTCCAAATTTTGATTTTCCCGCTATCAAGTACTTCAAAAGAATCCGGTGTTGTTTCAAATTCATAATTTTTATTCCGAATGGTTAGCATCGGCAGCTTGCGGTCCTTATAAATAATCTCCCCCGGATCAACAAAAGCAAGAAGATTGGCAAACATCTGCGGGCTGAATTTACATTCCACATCTGCAGATACCAGAATGTCTTTTTCGTAGTTCAGCTGATAGGTGAAAATATAACTTTTTTTAGAATCTCCAATTATCGCATCAGCGATCAATGATGGTCTCTGAAAACCGCCTGAATAGGTGCTCTCCTTACTGACAATATTTAGATGAGTGGAAACAGACAGTATCAGTGAAACAATTATGAGTAGAAAGATAATCAGAATAATCATCATTAGGTCAGCCATTGATTCATAAGGATTGGCTGATGCTGGAATACCCGGTTTTTTCATGGAAATGGCACCTCCGGTATTAATGTGTTTTTCACAGAAAGGGCTTTGTATAATCCATTTTGTTAATTGGTTTTGAACTGATCCAATAAGGCTTTTTTAATCATTTCATTGTTATTATCCATTTTTTCCACCAACTGGGACAGCCGGGTATGAACCGGCAGTGAAGCCAGATCCTTCATAGCTGAATGAAGGCTTTGGACCCCTTTTGATGCTTTGGTCATATCCTGATACAGGGTATTCAGACTGTCACGCATTGGCTGGGTTAGTTCTCCAAGTACATTTCTAAGATCCCTGTATACGGCCGAAGCATCGCTTATATCTTTATCAAGGTTGTTCAGGCTGTTACTCAGAGGACCGGTTAGTTCTCCCAAGGTATTATGCAGTTCCTTATATCTTTCAGATGCACTGGACATATCTTCAATCAGGATATTAAGGTTCTGGCGCAGGGGATCTGTCAGCTTGTTGAAGGCATTATCAAGCTCCTTGTAACTGGCGGCTGCCTGAGTAATATTTTTAATTAATGAATTCAAGTTATTATTGAATGGATCGGTAAGTTCGCCAAAGGCATCATGCAGTGTCTTGTAACCACCGGAGGCATGGATAATATTTTCATTTAGTTCATTCAAACTGTTGTTCACTGGACCGATTAAACCAGCCAGTACACCATGAAGTTCCTTATACCTTGCCGAGGTGCCATCGATATTTTCATTCAAACTATTGAGATTTTTACGAATCGGTTCAGTGGTTTCAGTCAGAGCCTTCTGGAGGTCCTTATACCTGGATGATGTATTATCCATATCTTCGTTTAATTGACTTAAATTTTTTCGTTATGGTTCTGTTAGCTGAACAAATGCATCGTGCAGATCCTTATATCGGTCTGATGCGTTGGAGATGTTTTTGCTCAACTGGTTAAGATTGTTATGCAATGGCTCTGTCAGCTGGCCAAATGCCTCGTTCAGTTTTTTGTAGCCAACAGCGGTTTTTAGAATATCCTGTGTCAGGTCCTTGAAACTTTTTACCAAAGGCTCCGTCAATTCGCCCAATGCTTCATGCAGGTTTTTATATTTCCCAGCCGCATTACCAATATCTTCAT
>JAHJRE010000198.1 GCA_018831055.1 Bacteroidota bacterium | reverse complement strand
GTTTGGGATTCTCGTAATGAAAAGCGTAGATTTGTATAACAAGAGCCGGATGAGCTGAGAGGTTCAAGTCCGGTTCTGTGAGAGGCTTGGGGTGAAACTCCCCTTGCCTACTCGACCCGCCGGCCGTTAGCGGCAATCAGCGAACTTCAAAATTTCTACAAAATTGACAATTATGTTTGTGAAAATTTATAAATACCGAAATTATGGCATATAAAAATAAAGCTATTTCAAAATTCATTATCTTCTTCGCTTTTCTTTTTTTTATTAATACTACGTTTTCACAAACATATAGTATATCAGGAACTATTATAGAAAAAACAAGTAAGGAACCCTTACCCGGAGCATCAATTGTACTATTTGATTCAAATGGTTCAGTTTTAAATGGAGCAACTTCTGATAATCAAGGAACTTTTATTATTAACTCTATATCAAATGGAAATTACAATGTAGAAATAAGTTTTATAGGCTTTATAACAGACACTATTAAAAATCTGCAACTAAATAAAGATATAAACATTGGAACGATTAAACTTATACCCTCTGAAATTCTTCTTGATGAAGCTATTGTTACGGGAGAAAAAGCAATCTACACAACGCATTTAGATAAAAAAGTATATAATGTTCAAAAAGATGTACTTGCCGAGACCAGTACCGCAAGTGAAATATTACAAAATGTTCCTTCGGTGAATGTTGATATAAACGGTGGAATAACTCTAAGAAATACAGGTAATATTACTTTTTTTATTAATGGCAAACCATCGGCATTATTAAGGAAAAATCCTTCTGCTATTTTAGAACAAATTCCTGCTAGTAGTATCGAAAAAATTGAAGTTATAACAAATCCTTCAGCTAAATATCGACCGGACGGAGTTGGAGGAATAATAAATATTGTATTAAAAAAAGATGCAGATAAAGGATTTAACGGTCAAATACAAGCTAATGTCGGTAACGAAGGCAGATATAACGCAAATTTAATTCTAAATTACGGAGCTGAGGATTTTAAACTATTTGGTAACTATGGTATCCGTCATTCTAATGCAAGTGCTTTATACACTGATGCAAGAACCTATAAAGATAGCTTAGAAAATATTCAAAGTTATTATAATGAAGATGGCATCTCAAAAACTAATAGTTTTTCTCATAATGTTTTAGTTGGAGCCAATTATGACATAAATGATTATAACAATATTGAAATATCAGGAAATTATTTTATTCAAAATTCATATCACGATGGCAGTTCCAATATATCATTGTTTGATATTTATAATGATCCTGAATATATATTCGTCAACACCCAAACAAATGATGAATTAGAAGAAGAAGGCGAAGCAAATTTTACATACGAACATAGTTTTAAGAACAAAGAAGACCATACACTAACATTTGAAGCAATTTACTCATCTTATAACGAGAAAGAAGATAAAACATTTAATCAATCATATACATTTCCTACAACCAATATCGAAACAAGTAACTATATTATTCAGAAAAGTGGCAATCAGCAAGAATTAAATTTAGAATATGTTTTACCATTGGGCGAGGATGCCGAATTTGAAAGTGGCTATATGGGCGAGTTTATTTATGATAATATTCGATATAACAAGAATGAAGAATTAAGTCAGTTTAAATTTAACCAACAATTACACGCCTTTTATGCATTATTTGGACAATCAATCGAAGATTTTAGTTATAAAGCAGGATTAAGAGCCGAGCAAACTAATATTACTTCGCATTTAGTAAATCCGACCGACACACTAATACCAAACAACTATTTTAAATTATTTCCGACAATTCATTTAGGATATGATATTTCTGACAACAAAAACATTTCGTTAAGTTACTCAAAACGTGTAAATAGACCTGATCCGGACGAATTAAATCCAAACCCCGAATTTAGCGATCCTCGTAATGCCGAAGCAGGTAATCCAAATTTAAAACCGGAACAAATACAATCAGTTGAATTCGGATACAGATATGTGCATAAAAAATATTCTATAAATTCATCTTTATATTACCGTTATAAATACGATGCTTTTACGGGAATTTTTACAAATATTAGTGATAGTATTGTTTTGTATACCGCAACAAATTTAAATACCCAACAATCGGGAGGGATAGAAGCAATTTTATCGGGTAAAATTCTAAAAAAACATACTTATAATATTACGGGCGATGTGTATTATACAACAATTGATGCCACAAATTTAGGTTATTCAAATAATAAATCAAGCATTTCAGGGAATATTAAGGCATATTCCCTTATTAACCTTTTCGAAAAAACATTTTTACAACTTAATGCCTATTACTATTTTCCTTCAATTACGCCACAGGGAAGTGGAGATGATTATTATTATTTTAATATTGGAATAAAACAAAACTTATTCAAAAACAGAGCATCGTTAACACTTACCGGAACTGATATTTTTCATACTTACAAAATTAAATACAATATACAATCTTCCGAGTTAAATCAAACTACTACAATTCAAAGACGCTATCCGGTTGTTTATGTCGGATTTATTTGGCGTTTTAACAATTATAAAGAAAAGGAAAGAATTGATTTTGATGAAAATAAATTAAAGAAATGACAGCCGCTAATAAATAGGACTCTGAGCGGTCTGCAAGACCCAGCGAGGAGTCCATGTTGAACTACACCCGCCGGGCTATCAGCAGGCAAGCTATGCACTTAATGACGTTTTTTATTGTTTTTTGGAATTGAGCAGGTTGAAGATTCCTTGAATTACTGGAGTTTTTTGCCCCTTGATTTTTTGCTATCTGAAAAAAGGCGATAATTCCGGGATTTGAAACGATTTTTGCTCCCTGATGTACATACTTCTCCCGGCCAGGTTAATACAAGCTAAGCCTGACTTAGAAGTTAGACACTAAAAAATCGGGAGCAGCTTTCTCTCCCGGCGATCGAATCCTGGGCAGTTTCCTTAGCACAACCATCCGGCCTTTTTTACATACCGGACACTTACAGGGATTATAACCTGTGAGTCGCTCAAAGCGTTGCAGCTGTGTTTCAGGAGGCTCCTTATCCTTTATCAGGGTTTCGATATCCGGTTTTGTTTCCGGCACAAACTGCAGTTTCATCTTTTTTTTGGCCGTATGATTATAAATGCCAAAGTACCTGATCTTCACAAAGCGGGTTGGCAGGATGTGAAGGGTAAAACGGCGCAGGAACTCCACCCCGTCCAGGCTAACCGGTTTTTTGATTGCATTGTCCCGGTAGTCTTTGGCCACGAAAGTTACCTTGTCTGCAGCAATATTCAGAATCCTTTGGTTGGTAATGGCTACCCGGTGGGTGTACTGTCCAAGGTACTTAACCACATGTTCAGCTCCTGCCAGTGCAGGCTCGCAATGGACCACCCAGCGGGTTTTGTATGCCTGCTGAATATTTGCATGAAACAGGGGGAGTTCATTGTGCTTTTTTAAGGCACGTTTAAGGCTGTCCAGGAACTTTCCCTTAAAGACATCGCTTAGTTGACCCACCGGATAGAGGTAACTGCCCGAAGGCCCAATATTCTTCCATCTTCCATCGAGAGTGTATCCTGCAGCCGGAACGATGCAATGAATGTGCGGATGCAGCGAGAGGTTCTGTCCCCAGGTATGAAGAACTGCCACAACTCCGCTTTCCACACCATAATGCGTATATCCGAATGATCGAAGGGTATTCCACACGGCTGCAAAAAGCAGGCCGTAATACAAGGCTTGATTATGCAAGAAAAGTCCATTCAGCTGGTGAGGAACCGTGAATATGATGTGGTAATGTTTTACCGGAAGGGTTCGCTTCATCAAATCCTCGATCCAAAAAGCCTGCTTGGCGGCCTGACATTTGGGACAATGGCGGTCACCACAGCTGTTGTAGCTGTAACGTACGTTGTCACAGGAATCGCATACTTCTTCATGACCGCCCAGTGCAGCCGTACGGCAACTGGCGATCTTAGCCAGCACCTTTTGTTGCAGGGGGGTTAATTTTACTTTATCAAAAAGTCCGGTACCGAATAGACGTATCGTATCAGCCAGTTCATATTTTGGCCGCATGCCCATAATAATTATAAAGTGAATCCAGGGGACTATGCGCCTTTACCAGCTGATATTGGGCAATATGCAGGTAGATCATGGTGGTGGTGATCTCTGCATGGCCAAGCAGTTCTTTGAGGGTTACGATATTTACTCCCTGTTCCAATAGATGCGTAGCATAACTGTGACGAAGGGAATGCAGATTTACCTCCTTGGTAATGGAAGTTTTTTTCAAATTCTCCCGCATCACCCATGATAATCCCCGGACACTGTACCTGCCATCTGGTTCTTTTCCGTTGAACAACCATATGTGAGGGTTTTCTGCAGCCAGATATTTTCTTAACCCAACGGCCATGCTGTCGGCCAGAGGAACTATCCGGTCCTTCTTGTATTTACTTTGCCTGATATGGATGGTCTTTCTTTCAAAATCAATATCGGAGATCTTCAGGTTAATGACTTCCTGTCCCCGTAATCCCGCTGAGTATATCAATGTCAGGACAATCCTTTGTTTGAGCAGGGTGGGTGCTGCAAAGAGTTCTTTCAACTCCTGGTGATTGAGAATTTGCGGAAGTTTTGTATCTTTCTTCAGCGAAGGCAGTGCAATGGCGTTCTTGTTCATACCCAGCAGGCGGTAGTAATAGCGCAGCCCGTAAACCATGTGTTTAAAACTGCTGCGTGAAGGAGATTTCGGATCCCGGGCCAGAGACACCAGGTATTCGTTGATCTCTTCCGGGTCAATCTGCTCGGGAAGCTTCCCGAAATGAAGCACAAACAAGGCAATGCGCCGGATGTAGTTCTGGAGAGTACTTTTACTCTGGCCTCGAAGGGTAACCTGCTGTTCCAGTTTACGAACAACTTTTTCAAATTCAGGAACAAGTTCAATAGCTTGTTCTACAATAGTAAAACCCGATTTCTTTCTCATAATATGAAGTTTTATTGGTTAAAAAATTCAAAGTATGGAAAGAATCGGGTATTTTTATACAGGCTATCCCGCGCAGGCGGGATTTAGTTCAACATCGTATATAAAACATTTGGCAGTCAGTGCGTTATCGAGCGTTACAGCTCGTGCCAGATGCACTGGTAACTTGACAGGAAAGTGCTTCGAAATGCCAAACGTTTCATATACGTAACCGTTGTAAAGCATGGGAAGCCACAACTATCATCATTCATTCGCGAGAATATCTTAACTTTGCTTAAAACGACACGACAATGAATATTCAAGCTATAAAACTCGAGATTATGAAATTGATTCTTGAAACGGACAACCCAATGATCCTTGAATCAATTAGAAAGCTTTTTAAAAAGGAACCCTCTCCTGATTTTTGGGAAACTCTTTCATCTGAGCAAAAAGAGGACATTTTGCAAGGTATTAAAGAAATTGAGAACGGAGAAATTGTAGATTATGAGGACTTTATGAAGAAACACAGATGATGAGAAAAGTAATTCTTTCCAAAAGAGCCTCCAGAAAACTTGATAAGTTGCTTAAATATTTAGAAACGGAATGGTCTCTTAAAGTTAAAAAGGACTTCATCAACAAACTTGACAGATCAATAAAACAGATTCAAAAGTATCCTGAAAGTTGCAAAAAAACTGACTCTGTGAATGGACTTTATATGTTCGTTATAACCAAACAAACTTCATTATTTTATAGATTCGACTCAAAATCAATAAAAATTGTTACCCTTTTTGATAATCGGATGGATCCAGAAAAGCTGAAAAAAGAAATTGATTAGTCACGCTTTACAATCGAGTAGACGGCCGGTGAGCAAAAACGCCCACCGGAGCGCCTCTCACACCATCCCGCCTGAGGCGGGACGGTTCATTAAGATGTGGAGCAATTTTCTCGTAAACTGAAAGCATTGATACATAACCTCTTTTACACAAGCGTTCCAAGGTAATAGTCGTGCCAAGAATAGGGCTTTGGGCTACTGCCCAACCTCCCATTCTCGTACGGCTCCAAGCGTAAGCATGGTCATGGTCAATCCCAAGTCGTATAAGGTTTTTTCTTTTCCGCTCAGGCTTCTTCTCCCGCCTGAGGCGGGACCAGATGCAGTACCTTAAACGATTTCGCAGCCAGCCATCAAGGTCCTTGAGTTTGCTCTGAATACTTGCCATTCGGAAGTATCCGAGCCATCCCCGTTGAACCTCTTTGATCCGTTGGATACGTTCATCGAAGGTGCATGGAGTGGTCTTGCGTGTGATGGTTTTGAGTTTCTGCTTGAGTGATTTCCAGCTTTTGTCGCTTACCACCAACTGGTACTTGCCTTTCTCTCCCTTTACATAGGTGGGCACAAATCCAAAACCCAACATCGTAAAGTGTACAGGTTTGCGTATTCCGCTTTTATCCCGGTTTATGGGTAGTTTTAACTTATTCTTGAGAAACAAGTATATGCTGTTCCCGGTTTTTCGGGCTGCGTAGTTACTTTTCGTATAAATACTAAAGTCGTCAGCATATCGGACATACTTTAGCCCCTGTCGTTCCATTTCTTTATCGAGTTCATTCAGCATGATATTCGATAACAATGGACTGAGCGGGCTTCCCTGCGGTACACCTTTCCTGCGCTTGGTAAGCTTTCCATTGATAAGTATGGGTGCTCTCAGCCATTTGCGGATAAGGCGTAAGGTGAGCGGACATTTTACCTTGCGGTACAGCAATTGCAGTAGGATACAATGGTCAACTTCGTCAAAGAAACTCTTCAGGTCAATATCCACAATGTGGTGATAACCCGAGTTTATGTATTCCTGCGCTTTCAATACCGCTTGTTGTGCGTTGCGATTGGGGCGGAATCCGTAACTGAAATCCTCAAATTCCATCTCGAATTTGATGGCTATTACCTGTCCCACTGCTTGCTGCAATAGTCGGTCGGTAACTGTCGGAATGCCTAATAGGCGTGTCTTCCCGTTGCCCTTGGGTATTTCTACCCCAAGGATGGCTTGTGGCAGGTAGCTCCCTTGCCGTAATTCCGATGCTATACGTTCCCTGTTTTTGGTCAGGTGTTCATACAGTTCCGTTACGGTCATGCCATCCACGCCTGCCGAACCTTTGTTCGACAATACCTGACGGTATGCCCGCATTACGTTTCTCCGGTTTAATACCTGCTCGATCATCCTGTTTAAGTTTACTTCTTGTGCTCTGTCCCGCTTATAGCAAGGCTTCCCCGCCTTGCGGCGGGCGATCCCGGCTGCATTTGGAACATCTTAATGTTCAGCCCTTCGTTGATCTGTGAGTCTTCTGCGGTTTCTGTTCGCAGCTCGTGTTTCACAACTACTATGGCCTCTGCTGACTTCTTGGCTCATAGAAACCAAATCTATTCCAAGATATCCCCTGGTAAGAGCATATTCCTTCCTCCAATCGCTGCGACATCTACATAATTGTTCACAAGTGCTTCTAGGGCGTTACAATGGTGTGCTTGCTTACCCCAAACAACTATGCCTCATATGCCATTCCTGTTCGTCAGTACCGGAGTTTGCAGTCTGGCTTCCTTCAGTGCTTACCTCACGGTGAACCACCTTGCCACTTGCTAATACTTCTGAGCGTTACCTCAGCGTATAAGGGACTTACACCCTCTGGAAATTTATCACACACTGAGCTATATCTATTGAGTTTTAATTTGTATTTTTGAATTTTTTCAACAGCTTACAGTCAGTGTGCGCTGCATGCTCATGCAGGGCACACACACGCAATATAAAACAGTTGGGGTTCAGTAGTTTGCGATGGTTTGGTTCTCGCATCAGCGTTTTCCTCGGTTGATACAGACGCGCTCCGAAAACCCAACCGTTTCATATTGCCATCCGTTGTGCTTCATGCCTCAGAAAGTTAGGTTTTTCTTTAAATTACTTGTTTTAATGTAACTAATTCGTTACCTTTGCCAAATGAGAGAAGTTTTGATTACTCCTGAATGTTTAGACTTTATTGACAATCAAAATGAAAGAATTTCAACGAAGTTCTTCCAACTTGTTGAAATTATCGGTGAACTTAAAATTGTTCATTCGAGTTTTGTAAAGAAGTTAACCAAAACGGAGTTTTACGAACTCAGGATTAAAGCAGGGAATGAAGTCAGAGTAATAATGTTTACAACTGACCATCCCAATTTTGCTGAATGCTCCAAAGTAATCTGTTTGAATGGTTTTATTAAGAAATCAACAAAAGATTATAATAAAGCGATTAAGCAGGCAGGAAAAATTTTAAATAATTATTGGTAAATAATACGAACATGGGACAATTAATAAATTCTAAAGAAATTTTAGATAAAAGGTTTGGTAAACCTGGTTCAGAATCACGAGATAAATTCAGAGATGAAGCCTTTTCATTTTACTTTGGGGAGATCATTAAAAACCGAAGAAAAGAATTGAAATTAAGTCAAAGTCAACTAGCGGATCTTATTGGGAAAAAAAGACCATATATCTCACGGGTCGAGAAAGGAGAAGATATTCGATTATCAAATTTTGCCTTAATCGCTAATGCTCTAAATTTATCAATACAACTGACTGTTAAGTAAAGCACGAAAGCACAATCGAGTAGACGGCCGGTGAGCAAAAGCCCACCGGAGCGCCTCTCACACCATCCCGCCTGAGGCGGGACCATATACAGTATCTAAGCCGATTCCTGAGCCATCCATCCAGGTCTTTCAATTTGCCCAGTATGTTGGCCAGCCGGAAGTTATTGATCCAGCCTCGCTGGATGGCTTTGATCTTCTGTACCCGCTCATCGAAGGTCATGGGTGTGGTTTTCTGGGTTTCTTCCTTCAATTTGGCTTTAAGCTGCTTCCAGCGACTTTTCTCAACTATTAACTGGTACTGGCCTTTTACCCCTTTTTGATAGATAGGCACAAAGCCGTAACCCTTGTCGTTCCATTTCCTTGTCCAGCTCATGTAACATGATGTTGGACAATAACGGGCTGATAGGGCTGCCTTGTGGCACACCTTTTCTCCGTTTCGTTAACTTGCCGTTTACCCATATGGGTGTCCAAGTAAGATTTTAGCTCACTTACGCTCATGCCATCTATTCCCCCTGCTCCTTTGTTATTGACAACCTCAGAGCAGGCCTCGGTAAGGTTCCTGTTCGTCAGTACCGGATTTTGCAGTCTCGCTTCCTTCAGTGCATACCTTACGGTAAACCACCTTGTGACTTGCTAACACTTGCCGGCGTCACCCGGTGTGTAAGGGACTTTCACCCTCTGGAAAACTATTGCGCACACCTGCCCGTATCCGTTGAAATTAAATTTGTATTTTTGATCTTTTTCAACAGCTTACAACAAGTGTGCGCTGCATGCTCATGCAGGGCACACACATACGGTACAGCCCATTGGCTGGCGCATCTGTACCTGAGCGCAAAATCTTATGTTGACAATTTGTATTTATTTGTTATCTTAGTGCGGGTATTCGATAAAGGGCTGTAGCGTTGGGCGTTATAGCCAATGGTAAAGCGACTAGTCAACATCATAACGTGCGGTGAAAAAATAAAATAAACACCGTATATTTGCGGTAAATAATTTGTATATTTGCCGCATAAT
>JAHJRE010000197.1 GCA_018831055.1 Bacteroidota bacterium | reverse complement strand
TTCTTATTTTATTAAATATTCCGTTATGCTTCAGGAGTCGGACCACCCAGACTAAAAGGCGGGATCATATCTCCACCCTCGGGTATGTCAATAGTTCCATACATGTTTTCGTATTTGGAAATATTGTCCTTTAACGCTCTGTACAGCCTTTTGGCATGCTGAGGAGTAAGGATGATCCTTGATTTAACCCTGGCTTTGGGAATACCGGGCATCATTTTAATAAAATCAATGATAAATTCGGAATTTGAATGAGTGATCATTGCGAGGTTGGAATAGACACCCTCGGCAACTTCCTCACTCAGTTCAATGTTAATCTGGTTTTTCTTCGTTTGTTCTGTCATAATTTAGGTTTTTTTGTCGGATCACTGGCTACTGCTGCTTTCCATCAATATGTCATAATCATCCTGTGAACCAACGATAATATCCTGATATTCTTTTAATCCCGTTCCTGCAGGAATGAGATGCCCAACAATAACATTCTCCTTCAAACCGGCCAGAGAGTCAGTCTTGGCCTGAATTGATGCCTGCGTAAGGACCTTGGTGGTTTCCTGGAACGATGCTGCGGAAATGAAACTGTTTGTCTGCAGTGAAGCTTTGGTAATCCCTTGCAATACCTGACGTGCAGTAGCAGGGTGTGCATCTCTTGCGTCAACCAGCTTTTTGTCCTTCCTCCTCAGCATGGAATTTTCATCGCGGAGTTTTCTGGCACTGATAATTTGCCCGGCATTGAAATTGGGCGAATCTCCAGAATCAATTACTACCTTCTTTCCAAAGATTTCATCGTTTTCATCCTGAAAATCAATCTTGTTTACTAATTCCCCTTCCAGAAATTTTGTATCGCCCGGATCGTCTACTTCAACCTTGCGCATCATCTGGCGCACGATAACTTCAAAATGTTTATCATTGATCTTAACCCCCTGCAAACGGTAAACTTCCTGAATCTCATTAACAATATATTCCTGCACCTTCATAGGTCCTTTAATGGCAAGGATGTCTGATGGTGTTAACGCTCCTTCGGAAAGTGGAGTTCCCGCTTTAACAAAATCATTCTCCTGGGCCAGGATTTGTTTGGATGTAGGAATCAGATAACTCTTTTGTTCACCTGTTTTTGAGGTAATAATAATTTCTCTGTTACCACGCTTAAGCTTCTTTGCAAAGGATACCACACCGTCGATCTCGGCAACCTTAGCCGGATCGGATGGATTCCTGGCTTCAAAAAGTTCCGTTACTCTTGGCAAACCTCCTGTGATGTCACCGGATTTTCCAATAGCTCTGGGAATCTTTACAATAGATACCCCTGCTTGTATGGGTGAACCGTCTTCAACGGTAATATGAGCTCCGACCGGTATATCGTATGACCTCATAATTTCACCGGATTTATCAACAATATGAATGGTCGGATTCTTCGACTTCTGCCTGGATTCAATAATAACCTTGTCCTGGTAGCCGGTCTGCTCATCCGATTCAACACGGTAAGTCTTACCTTCAATAATATTCTCATATTTGATTTTACCGGTTGATTCGGAAATAATGACGGCATTCCATGGATCCCATTCACAGATGAGTTCACCTTTCTTTACATCCATTCCGGATTTGAAATACAAGTGAGCTCCATAAGGAATATTGCTGGAGGTAAGAGTTATCTTGGTTTTCTGGTCGATAATTCTCATTTCCGCGCTACGGCCAACAACAACCTCATATGATTTTCCTTCTGCATTTTTAAAGGGAATGGTTCTTAACTCATCTATGCCCAGAATCCCTTCGTATTTGGCTTCCAGCTTTGAGGAAACGGCAATATTGGATGCTGTACCTCCAACGTGGAATGTACGAAGTGTCAACTGTGTTCCTGGTTCACCAATTGATTGTGCAGCAATAACACCAACAGCTTCTCCGCTCTGAACCATCTGTGCAGAAGCAAGGTTTCGTCCGTAACATTTGGCACAAACTCCGTTTTTGGATTCACAGGTTAGTACCGAACGAATTTCGACAGATTCAATGGGAGAATCTTCAATGATCCTGGATGCCCGTTCATCCAACTCTTCTCCTGCTTCCAGGATTATTTCACCAGTGAGAGGATGGAAAATGTCATGTAAGGCAACACGGCCTAAAATTCTGTCGTATAGTGATTCAACAACTTCCTCACTTTTTTTCAGTGCAGTGATTGTCAATCCGCGCAAAGTGCCACAGTCTTCTTCAGTGATGATCACATCCTGAGCGACATCTACAAGACGGCGGGTAAGATAACCGGCATCGGCAGTTTTAAGAGCAGTATCAGCAAGACCTTTTCGGGCACCGTGGGTGGAAATAAAGTATTCAAGAACTGATAAGCCTTCCTTGAAATTCGAAAGGATTGGGTTTTCAATAATCTCACCTCCCGTTGCACCTGATTTCTGCGGTTTTGCCATCAGTCCCCTCATTCCTGCAAGCTGACGGATCTGCTCCTTGGAACCTCGGGCTCCGCTGTCAAGCATCATATATATTGAATTAAACCCTTGCTTGTCCGTAGACAGCTTTTGCATCAGGCTCGTAGTCAACAATGAATTTGTATGTGTCCAGATGTCGATGATCTGATTGTACCTTTCATTGTTGGTAATGAATCCCATATTATAATTATTCAGAACCTCATCAACCTCTGCATTGGCCTCTGCAATCAACTCCTTCTTGCTTTCAGGAATAATAACATCTCCGAGATTGAATGATAAACCTCCTTTGAACGCCATGATAAATCCGGTCTGCTTGATATCGTCAAGGAACTGGGCTGTTTTTGCGGTTCCCGTCCTTCTCAGAACCTTGGATATAATATCACGGAGAGATTTTTTCGTCAGTAATTCATTGATATAACCGTACTCTTTTGGTACGATCTGGTTGAAAAGTACACGGCCAACCGTAGTCTCAATAACGTGACGTATGGGTTTACCATTATCGTCAACATCATCAATCTTTACCTTGATAATGGCATGCAGATCGACCTTCTTTTCGTTATAGGCAATAATAACTTCTTCGGGTCCATAAAAACGCATACCCTCTCCTTTAACCGGATGTTCGGGCACACTCTTCCTGGCTTTGGTGATATAATAAAGCCCGAGTACCATGTCTTGTGAAGGTACCGTAATTGGAGCACCATTGGCAGGGTTCAGGATATTATGTGATGCCAGCATCAGGATTTGGGCTTCCAGGATGGCGGCATTGCCCAGTGGCACGTGAACTGCCATCTGGTCTCCGTCAAAGTCAGCATTGAAAGCTGTGCAAACGAGAGGATGCAGTTGAATAGCCTTGCCTTCGATCAGCTTTGGCTGAAAAGATTGAATACCAAGCCTGTGAAGGGTAGGGGCCCTGTTTAAAAGAATCGGATGACCTTTTAAAATATTTTCAAGAATATCCCAAACTACCGGATCTTTTCTGTCAACAATTTTCTTGGCCGACTTCACTGTCTTGACAATGCCACGCTCCAGGAGTTTACGGATGATAAAAGGCTTGAACAACTCCGCGGCCATAGCTTTAGGTATACCGCATTCGTTAAGTTTCAACTCGGGACCTACAACAATAACCGATCGACCGGAATAATCGACACGTTTACCAAGCAGGTTCTGACGAAACCGGCCTTGTTTTCCCTTAAGGCTGTCGCTGAGTGATTTAAGGGCACGGTTCGAGTCAGTCTTAACGGCATTTGCTTTTCTGGAATTATCAAGGAGAGAGTCAACAGCTTCCTGAAGCATACGCTTTTCATTGCGCATGATCACATCAGGGGCCTTGATTTCAATAAGCCTTTTCAATCTGTTGTTTCTGATGATCACCCTGCGATAGAGGTCATTCAGATCGGAAGTGGCAAAACGTCCTCCATCAAGGGGCACAAGAGGCCTCAATTCCGGAGGTATCACCGGTACAACCTTGACAATCATCCATTCCGGCCTGTTTTCAATACGGGTATTGGCATCCCTGAACGATTCAATTACCTGCAGTCGCTTCAGAGCATCCTGCTTACGTTGCTGTGAAGTTTCACTGTAAGCTTTGTGTCTGAGATCATATGATAATCTGTCGAGATCAAGGCGGCCCAGTAAATCATGAATAGCTTCGGCCCCCATCTTGGCAATGAACTTGTTCGGATCACTGTCTTCCAGATACTGGTTGTCGGCCGGTAATGTTTCCATGATCTCAAAGTACTCTTCCTCTGTGAGAAAATCCATGAAACCAAGCCCGTCCTTTTCCTTAATGCCAGCCTGGATCACCACATACCTCTCATAGTATATGATTGTCTCAAGCTTCTTGGTTTGTAATCCAAGTAAAGCTCCTATTTTATTGGGAAGCGATTTGAAAAACCAGATATGCGCAACGGGAACTACCAACTGTATGTGGCCAGTACGCTCCCTTCTTACCTTCTTTTCAGTAACTTCTACCCCACAACGGTCACAGATAATCCCTTTGTACCTGATTCTCTTATATTTGCCGCAATGACATTCCCAGTCCTTGATCGGCCCGAAAATCCTTTCACAAAACAATCCGTCCCGTTCCGGCTTGTAAGTCCTGTAATTGATCGTTTCCGGTTTTAGAACTTCACCGAACGACCTTTCAAGAACCTGCTCGGGTGAGGATAAGCTGATGGTTATTCTTGAAAATTCGCTATTTATTTTGGAATCCTTTCTGAATGCCATAAAAACGTATCGTTTAAGTTAAAAATATATAAAGGCCACAGAACGCGATGATTTTATAAATCAAAGGTTACATTCAAACCCAGCCCACGAAGTTCGTGTACTAAAACGTTGAATGATTCAGGTATGCCGGGCCTTGGCATAACTTCACCCTTGACGATCGCTTCGTAAGCTTTGGCACGACCCTGAACATCGTCGGATTTTACCGTAAGGATTTCCTGGAGAATATTTGCAGCACCAAAAGCTTCAAGGGCCCAGACTTCCATTTCTCCAAAACGCTGACCCCCGAATTGAGCTTTACCCCCAAGAGGCTGCTGTGTAATCAGTGAATATGGTCCAATCGAACGGGCATGCATCTTGTCATCAACCATGTGATGAAGTTTAAGCATGTAAATGTAACCAACAGTAGTTTCCTGGTCAAAACGTTCACCGGTTTCTCCGTCGTGTAAATATACTTTTCCGTCCTTTGGAAGATTGGCCTGTTCAAGATAACTGTTGATCTGCTCATAGGTCGCACCGTCAAAGATCGGAGAAGCATACTTTTGTCCGAGTTTGGCTCCTGCCCATCCAAGAACAGTTTCGTAGATCTGTCCGAGATTCATTCGACTGGGTACACCCAAAGGATTCAGAACAATATCCATTGGTGTTCCGTCTTCCAGGAAGGGCATATCCTCTTCACGTACAATCTTTGCCACAATGCCTTTGTTTCCATGACGCCCCGACATCTTATCACCAACCTGCAACTTACGCTTCCTGGCAACAAAAACCTTCGCCATTTGAATAATCCCATTTGGCAGATCATCACCAACGGTGGCAATAAATTTATTCCGGTTATAAACACCAAGTATCTCTTTCTGTTTGATGTTATAATTATAAATAACCTGTTTGATCAGGTCATTTTTCTTTTTATCAGTAGTCCATTTATTGGGATTAACGATCCCGTAATCAAGAGCCAACAAAACCTTGTGTGTAATTTTGGCCTTTTTCGGAACAAGTTCTTCCTTAAAATGGTTGTATATACCCTGGGATGTTTTCCCGCTGAGCAAAACCATCAATTTGTCAACCAATTTGGCTTTTAACTCAACAGAAGCCTTTTCAAAATCCCTTTCTATATGGGTAAGTTGATCCTTCTCCTTCGTTTTAGTCTTCTTGTCTTTAAAAGCCCGTGAGAAGAGCTTGTTTTCGATAACCGTTCCTTTCATTCCCGGAGGTGCTTTGAGGGATGCATTCTTCACATCACCAGCCTTATCTCCGAAAATGGCTCTAAGCAACTTTTCTTCAGGAGTAGGATCACTTTCTCCTTTTGGTGTGATCTTTCCTATCAGGATGTCTCCTTCATTAACCTCGGCACCAACACGAATAAGCCCGCTCTCGTCCAGGTCCTTGGTCGCCTCGGCACTTACATTGGGAATGTCGTTTGTTAGTTCTTCCACACCCCTTTTGGTATCCCTAACCTCCATCGTAAACTCTTCGATGTGGATGGAAGTGAACAGGTCTTCTTTTACAACTTTTTCATTGATTACAATTGCATCTTCGAAGTTGTATCCCTTCCAGGGCATAAATGCAACGAAGAGATTGCGCCCAAGTGCCAATTCTCCATCTCTGGTCCCATAACCTTCACATAGTACCTGACCCTTGATCACCTTATCACCTTTTTTCACCATAGGTTTCAGGTTCATACATGAGTTCTGGTTGGTTTTGGCAAATTTGGTCAAAGAATACTTTCTTACATCATCATCAAAACTTACCAGTTTTTCTTCTTCCAAACGGGTGTAACGAATAATGATTTCATTAGCATCAACGTATTCAACAATTCCATCTCCTTCGGAAGTGATAAGGATTCTCGAGTCTACAGCGACATCTTTTTCAATGCCGGTACCTACTATAGGCACTTCTGGTATCATAAGAGGTATGGCCTGACGCATCATGTTCGATCCCATGAGCGCTCTGTTGGCGTCGTCATGTTCCAGGAATGGAATGAGTGAGGCCGCAATAGATGCAATCTGGTTGGTAGCGCTATCGATAAGGTCAACTTTCTCCCGTTCGATAATGGGATAATCAGCCTGATACCTGGCTTTAACTTTTTCACGGATCATCATACCCGTATCATTAAGCAAAGTATTGGCCTGGGCAATGATTTTGTTTTCCTCTTCTTCAGCACTGAGATAAATGGGTTCCTCTTCGGTTAATACCTTCCCCTCCTGGACCTTATGATAAGGTGTTTCAATAAATCCCAGCTTATTTATCTTGGCATAAACGCAGAGCGAAGAAATCAATCCAATGTTCGGACCTTCAGGTGTTTCAATAGTACACAAACGACCATAATGGGTGTAATGTACGTCTCGAACTTCAAATCCGGCGCGCTCCCTCGACAAACCACCAGGTCCCAGTGCGGAAATCCTCCTTTTATGGGTTAATTCCGACAATGGATTGGTTTGATCCATGAATTGGGATAACTGGTTGGTACCAAAAAACGAATTGATAACAGAAGACAAGGTTTTCGCATTGATCAGGTCAGCCGGAGTGAATACTTCATTATCCCTTACGTTCATCCTCTCCCTTATTGTCCTCGCCATCCTGGCCAAACCAACTCCAAATTGGGCATATAACTGTTCTCCCACGGTTCTTACACGACGGTTGCTCAAATGATCAATATCATCAACTTCCGTTTTCGCATTACTGAGTTCAACAAGATACTTAATGATGTAAATGATATCATCTTTTGTCAGAACCCTGACATCTTCGGGGATTTCAAGGTTTAACTTCTTGTTGATCCTGTATCTCCCAACATCACCCAGGTCATATCTTTTATCGGAAAAGAAAAGCTTTTCAATAATTCCCCTTGCAGTTTCTTCATCAGGAGGCTCTGCATTACGAAGTTGCCGGTAAATGTACTCAACAGCTTCTTTTTCGGAGTTGGCAGTGTCTTTTTGAAGAGTATTGAAAATAATCGAGTAGTCGATGGCATTCGTATCCTCTCTGTGTATCAGGATGGTTTTAACCCCTGCGTCAACAATCTGATCAATGTGCTGCTCCTCAAGTTCTGTCTCTCTGTCGATGATAACTTCAGTTCTTTCAATTGAAACAACCTCACCGGTATCCTCATCTACAAAATCTTCAATCCAGGAACGAATTACCCTGGCAGCAAGTTTTCTGCCCAATACCCTTTTAAGTGATGCTTTACTCACTTTTACCTCTTCGGCAAGGTCAAATATTTCCAGGATGTCTTTGTCACTTTCATAGCCGATAGCACGCAACAGCGTAGTAACAGGTAATTTTTTCTTCCTGTCAATATACGCATACATTACATTATTGATGTCAGTGGTGAATTCCATCCAGGATCCCTTAAAGGGAATGATCCTGGCTGAATATAACTGCTGTCCGTTGGCATGAAGACTGGTTCCGAAAAATACCCCGGGTGAACGATGGAGCTGTGAAACAACAACGCGTTCTGCTCCGTTAATGATAAAAGAACCCTTGGGAGTCATATATGGAATCATGCCAAGATACACATCCTGGACAATGGTTTCAAAATCTTCATGCTCCGGGTCTGTACAATAGAGCTTTAATTTTGCCTTGAGTGGTACACTGTAAGTGAGCCCGCGTGCTATACACTCATCCATGGAATATCGCGGAGGATCAATAAAATAATCCAGAAATTCCAGGACAAAGTTATTCCTCGCATCCGATATAGGAAAGTTTTCTGCGAAAACTTTATACAGCCCTTCATTAATTCTGTCTTCAGGATTAGTTTCCAATTGGAAGAAATCCCGGAACGACTGAAGCTGAATATCAAGAAAATCAGGATATTCCGTGTGAATTTTGGTGGATGCGAAATTGATTCTTTCTACTTTTTTGGCTGCCAATTTTTCAGGATTTTAGGTTAGTAGTATATATTGACTTTAAATAAGGAAATAGACTGAATCCAATGCGGAGCATTGAAGACAGTCTTTAGATCTAACAGGCAAACTACTACTTAACCTCAACCTCAGCGCCAGCCTCCTCAAGCTGTTTTTTCAATGCTTCGGCTTCATCCTTGGAAATACCTTCCTTTATGGCTTTTGGAGCTGCGTCAACAAGCTCTTTTGCTTCTTTGAGGCCAAGGCTGGTAAGTTCTTTCACGAGTTTAACCACAGCCAGTTTGCTCTGTCCGGCTGCTTTAAGAATAACATCAAATTCAGTTTGTTCTACTTCAGCAGCTGCGGCATCACCGGCGGCTACGCCAGGACCTGCAACTACAGTGGCTGCAGCGGCGGGTTCAATGCCGTATTCATCTTTTAGAATTCCTGCCAGTTCGTTAACTTCTTTTACTGTCAGATTTACTAATTCTTCTGCAAGCTTTTTAATATCTGCCATTTTCGTAATGCTTTATTTGTTTAAACCTGTATTTTAAGTACTTAATAATTTCTATTCTGATTTCTCAGATAAAGTTTTCAGAACGCCATGAATGGTTTGGCCTCCCGATTGCAATGCGCCAATGACATTTCTCATGGGCGATTGCAGCAGTAATACTATATCAGCAATTAATTCATTCTTCGACTTGATATTCGAAAGGAAATCGAGCTGGTCATCACCCACATAAGTCATTTCCTCAATGTAGGCTCCTTTAAGTATTGGCTTGTCACTCTTTTTCCTGAATTCTTGAATCAACCTGGCCGGTGTATTTCCTGTTTCAGAGAACATGATGCTGGTAGTACCTTTTAGGATATCATACAGCGGACCGTAATTTCTTTCAGTCCTTTCCATTGCCTTCTTCAGGAGGGTATTCTTAACCATTTGCAGTTTAATCTGTTTTCTGAAACACAAGCGCCTTAGCTCGGTAGTCTTTTCTGCATTAAGGTTAGAAATATCCGTCAGGTAAAAATTGTTGTTATTCAACAACTGATCTGTCAAAGAATCAATAAGCTGATTTTTTTCTTCTCTTGTCATTTCGTAATGCTTCTTAATGTATGATCAAGGAACTAATTAGTTATTGATTTTGGTTCTACTTTTATACCGGGGCTCATGGTACTTGAGATGAAAACACTTTTCATATAGGTACCTTTTGCTGCTGATGGTTTCAACTTAATAATAGTTTGCAGCAACTCCCTGGCATTATCAAGCAGTTTTTCCTTATCAAAAGAAACCTTACCGATGGAAGCGTGAATAATACCGTATTTATCGACTTTGAAATCGATTTTCCCGGCTTTTACATCCTTCACAGCTTTACCTAATTCCATGGTAACGGTTCCAGTTTTCGGATTGGGCATTAACCCCCGTGGGCCTAGAATCCTTCCGAGGGGGCCTATTTTCGGCATAACAGGAGGCATAGTGATAACAACATCAATATCTGTCCAGCCTCCCTTAATCTTGTCGATGTATTCGTCAAGTCCTACATAGTCCGCGCCTGCTTCTTTGGCTTCCTCTTCTTTGTCGGGTGTGCATAGCACCAAAACCCTAACCGTTTTCCCGGTTCCATGAGGTAAAGTAACAATTCCCCTTACCATCTGATTGGCTTTCCTGGGGTCAACCCCAAGGCGCACATCCAGATCAACGGAAGCATCAAACTTGGTATATGTAATATCTTTCACAACTTCTATTGCTTCCAGCAAGGGATATACCCTGTTTTTATCAATTTTCTCCAGGGCATCCTGATGTTTTTTAGTCTGTTTCGCCATTTTCACAAATAATTAATCGTGATTGTCTGAGCAGTTCGGTTATTTGCCTTCAGTATTTGCAAAAGGAGATTCACCTTTGATCTTGATACCCATACTTCTTGCAGTACCGGCAACCATACTAACTGCCGATTCAAGTGTAAAGGCATTCAAGTCGACCATTTTGTTTTCTGCAATGGTCTTTACCTGATCCCAGGTGATGGTGGCAACCTTCTGCCGGTTCGGCTCAGCCGAACCTTTCTTAATTTTAGCGACTTCCATTAACTGAACAGCAACCGGTGGGGTTTTAACGACAAAATCAAAGGATTTGTCCTTATATACTGTGATGATAACCGGCAGAAGTTTCCCTGCCTGATCTTGTGTCCTGCCGTTAAATTGTTTGCAGAACTCCATGATGTTAACACCTTTTGCACCGAGTGCCGGACCGATGGGAGGGGATGGATTAGCAGCACCTCCGCGGATTTGCAGTTTAATGAGCCCGCTGACTTCCTTTGCCATTTTTGAAAGCTCCTTGTGTTAATCGTTTAATTAAATCAACTTTACTCTTTTTCTACTTGCATGAAACTTAATTCCAATGGTGTCTTTCTTCCGAAAATCTTTACCATGACCTTAAGTTTCTTCTTTTCTTCGTTGATTTCTTCAATGATGCCGGTGAAACTGTTAAATGGTCCGTCTATCACCTTCACTGATTCACCAACGATGAATGGAACGTTTACCTCTTCACCCTGCTCCGCAAGTTCATCCACTTTCCCGAGAATTCGGTTTACTTCGGATGGTCGCAACGGATCAGCCTCTCCTTTTGTTCCAAGAAATCCCAGAACGTTCGGTATGTTGCGTATAATATGGGGTATTTCACCAACCAGGGCGGCTTCAATAAGAACATATCCCGGAAAGTAATTCCTTTCCTTTGATATCTTTTTTCCTTTTCTTACCTGATATACCTTCTCGGTTGGGATTAGCACCTGTGAAATGTAATCTTGTAAGCTCAGACGATTAATTTCATTTTCCAGATATTCCTTTACTTTCTTTTCTTTCCCGCTAATCGCTCTGACTACATACCATTTTTTCACGTTTTCGCTCATACCCAATAATGGACTCTGATTGTTATAAATAACAAAAATTCCAGGCAACTACCACTAAAAAAGCTTATAGAACTGTTCCAGGAGTGTTTGGAATGATATATCCATCAAATAAACGATTAAAGCGATTATGAGGGAAGCAATGGATACAACAATTGCGCTGCTCTGCAGCTCACTCCATGAAGGCCAGGATACTTTATGAATCAGTTCATCATAACTATCCTTTATATAAGCCTGTATCTTAAGTTTTGCCATTTAACCTAAAATTTGTTGCACGGGTGGGAGGACTCGAACCCCCAACCAATGGTTTTGGAGACCACTACTCTACCAGTTGAGCTACACCCGTATATATGGAGGGGTAACCCCCACCATATATATAGTTTATTCGATAATTTCTGTAACCTGTCCTGCACCTACTGTTCTGCCACCTTCACGGATAGCAAAACGTAAGCCTTTGTCCATGGCAACTTCTGAAATCAACTTCACCTCAATGGTTAGGTTGTCACCAGGCATTACCATTTCAATTCCTTCCGGAAGAATAATCTCTCCGGTTACGTCAGTTGTACGGAAATAAAACTGAGGACGATACCTGTTGTGGAACGGAGTATGCCTTCCACCTTCTTCTTTTTTCAGGATATAAACCTCAGCTTTAAAATAAGTGTGCGGAGTTATGGAGCCAGGTGCAGCGATAACCATACCACGGCGGATAGCGTCCTTGTCAACACCACGAAGCAACAAACCGGCATTGTCACCAGCCTGGCCTTCATCAAGTATTTTACGGAACATTTCAACTCCGGTAACAACTGATTTCAGTTTGTGGGCTCCAAGTCCAATAATATCTACCGGATTCCCGGTGTTAATTATCCCTTGTTCAATACGGCCTGTAGCAACAGTGCCTCGACCAGTAATTGAAAACACGTCTTCTACCGGCATGAGGAAAGGTTTGTCAACATCCCTTGCTGGAAGCGGAATCCATGTATCACAAGCCTCCATAAGTTCCATAACCTTTTCTACCCATTTGGGTTCTTTGTTGAGGGCTCCAAGAGCTGATCCCTGGATTACAGGTGTGTTATCGCCATCAAAATCATAGAATGAAAGCAGATCTCGGATTTCCATCTCAACAAGTTCCAGCAATTCCTCGTCATCTACCATGTCAACTTTGTTCATGAAAACAACGATCTTGGGAACACCTACCTGCCTGGCAAGAAGAATGTGCTCACGGGTCTGAGGCATAGGGCCGTCAGTTGCTGCTACAACCAGGATTGCGCCGTCCATCTGGGCTGCGCCGGTTACCATGTTCTTAACATAGTCAGCGTGACCCGGACAGTCAACGTGTGCATAATGCCTGTTCTCGGTCTGGTACTCGACATGGGCAGTATTTATAGTAATACCTCTTTCCTTTTCTTCCGGTGCGTTGTCAATCTCATCAAATGACTTGAAAGTGGCCAGCCCTTTATCCTGAAGGTTTAGTGTAATAGCAGCGGTCAATGTTGTTTTTCCATGGTCAACGTGACCAATCGTTCCAATGTTAACGTGCGGTTTCTCACGTTTAAATGTTTCTTTTGCCATATTAAAACTTTATTTAAGTAATTACACTAATGATGATTGATCTTTATCAGAGCCATTGAAGAGAATTGAACTCTTGACCCCTTCCTTACCAAGGAAGTGCTCTACCCCTGAGCTACAATGGCTTTTGAGCGGAAGACGGGTCTCGAACCCGCTACCTACAGCTTGGAAGGCTGTCGCTCTACCAAATGAGCTACTTCCGCACATTATCATTAAGAACTTCCGTGAAAGACCTCTAACCTCAATTGGCTATTCATCAATTAACTCTCACAATTTATGTGGGGAGAGGAGGATTCGAACCTCCGAAGGCTGCGCCAACAGATTTACAGTCTGCCCCATTTGACCGCTCTGGAATCTCCCCAGTTATTTAAAGAACACGAGCCGATGGAGGGATTCGAACCCCCGACCAGCTGATTACAAATCAGCTGCTCTGGCCAGCTGAGCTACATCGGCTTCATTATGTCAAAAAACTAAATAAAACAGACCTTTTTGAAAAAGGTCTGCAAAAATATAAATTATCAGAATAATAACAAAGAAATTTTAAAAATAAATGTTAGTTTATTTACTACGGATCTTCTCTTTGTATTTTTTTAGCTGCCTCCGCAAAGCTTCTACTGCGGTATCGGTTGCTTCCTCAAAAGATTTGGATTGTTTTTTTGCATACAAATCAGACCCTCTCACAGTAAGCCGAATCTCTGCAATCTTGTTCTCAGGCTCGCCATTATTATCCAGTTTTAAATGAACTTCCCCCGCAAGAATTTCATCATAATGGCTTGTTAACTTGTCGATCTTTTGCTGGATGAAGTCCTCCAGCTTCCTGTCAGCTTTGAAGTGTACAGAATTAATGTTGACTTTCATACTCAATCCTCCATTGATTTTGTTTATGCTCTGGGATGAGCCAGTTTATATATGGCTTTAAGTTTTTCAACAGAATTGTGCGTGTAAACCTGGGTTGCAGATAGATTCGCATGCCCCAGCAGTTCCTTGATGGCATTCAGATCAGCTCCGCGATTTAACATGTGTGTGGCAAAAGTATGCCTGATCACATGAGGACTCCGCTTACTTAAGGTTGTTACCATTGTTAGTTGCTTATGAACGATCCGGTATACCATTTTATGATATAACGGCTTGCCTTTTTTGGTTACCAATAAATAAACACTGCTAATGCCATATTGGTTCTTTCGGATGGTTAGATATTCCTGGATGACGGATAAAAGCCTGGAGCTTAAAGGAATTATTCTCTCCTTATTCCGTTTCCCATATACCTTCATCACACTCTGCGTGAGGTCAATATCTCTTTCCTTTAATCCAATTAACTCCGATGACCGTATTCCTGTATTATATAAAATTTCCATAACGATCCTGTCACGGATTTCATTAAAGTCGTTATTGTTTAAAGTAGTACTGAATAGGTCTTCCATTATATTTTCCTCAATATATACAGGAAGCTTTTTGGATGAACGGGGTGTTAAAATCCCTGAAACCGGATTAGTCAATAGTATCTCTTTCTTGAGTAAAAATTTGTAGAAAGCATTAATACTGCTTATTTTACGGCTAATTGACCTGTTACTGAGTCGATTTTCGCTGAGATTGCTTACCCATGAACGAACCATAAAGGATTCCGCTTTTTCGGGTGCCTTCAAACCGTAAAACATTTCCAGAAAACAGGAATATTCCTCCAAATCCCTGGTGTAAGCAGTAACTGTATGGGGTGAAAATCTTTTCTCGTAACGTATGTAGTCAATAAATTTACCCTTCACCATCCGCAAAAAAAATAGGGAAAAAGCTTTGTTTCAAATGTACAAAAAATATACCCCGAAACAAAGTTTCTCCCTATTAAAAAAAACAATATTTTGCTATAAAATATCCTGCCTTAATTTTTGAACATATATGGCTTTAAGCTTTTCTTCTCTTTTGATCACAGAGGGCTTTGTGTATTTCTGCCTCTCACGTAATTCTTTTACAACGCCTGTTTTTTCAAACTTCCTTTTGTATTTCTTTAAAGCCTTGTCAATGCTTTCACCTTCTTTTACCGGAATAATAATCATATAAATACCTCTTTTTTGAAAACTGGATTGTTATAGTAAAAATTTTGAGGGTGCAAAGATAGATGTTTTTTATCTTTTTACAAAATTTCCTCGAAAAATCATTTTAAACTTTTTATCAGGAAATCAGTCATCCTCGTATAAAGATGATAACGGGTGTTCCCGCCATAAATGCCATGATTCTTATTTGGATATAATAAAAGTTCAAACTGCTTGTTTGCCGCAACAAGGGCTGTTATTAAATCCATTGTGTTTTGTACATGAACATTATCGTCTCCAGTGCCATGAACAAGAAGATAATTGCCCTTCATCTTGTCTACATGGTTGATCGGGGAATTATCATCATAACCTCCAGGGTTTTCCTGGGGTGTTCTCATAAAGCGTTCAGTATAAATGTTGTCATAATATCGCCAATTTGTGACCGGTGCCACTGCGATAGCAGTAGAAAATACGTCCGAACCTTTTGTTATGCAAAGTGTCGACATATAACCACCGTAACTCCATCCGAAAATTCCAATATGTTCGGGATTAACATAATCAAGAGAAACGATATATCTTGCAGCTTCGATCTGATCTAGGGTCTCAAATTTACCAAGTTGTAAGTAAGTCATTTTCTTAAATTCCTGTCCACGTGCTCCCGTTCCCCTGTTGTCAACCGAAACAACCATAATTCCGTTCTCGGCCAGATATTGATACCAGGTGTCACCGTACCCCCATGAATTGGTTACTGTTTGAGATCCCGGACCTCCATACACCGTCATCAGTACTGGATATTTTTTCTCTATTTCGAAATTCCATGGCAGTATTTTCCATGCGTTGAGCCGAATTCCCTCTGATGTGGTGATTTCAAAAAACTCCTTTTGTGAAAATCCATATTCATGGATTCGATTCAACAGTGCTTCATTGTTTTCAATGACGCGAATTTCTTTTCCATCCGATTTGTTTACAGTAATATAAGGAGGAGTATTGGCATCGCTGAACGTGTTTATGTAATATTCATAAGTTTTGCTGAATTCTGCATCGTTTGTGCCGGTTCGGGATGAAATTAACCTTTTGTTGCCTTCCATGTCCACGGAATAAAGGTCCCGGTTCAATGGGGAAGATTCCGCACTGACATAATAAACCAGTTTTTTCCTGGAATCATATCCCGTAACATTTATAACGTCCCATTCGCCAGAAGTAAGTTGTCGTATTTCCTGCCCATTAAGATCATAAAGATATATGTGGTTGTATCCACTTTTTTCACTGGTAATGATGTAATGCTCCTGATCCGGCAAAAATGTCCAGTGATCTGTAATGTCTATATAATAAGGATTATCCTCAGTATATATCACTTTGGTTTTTCCAGTGGAAGCATCGGCAAGCAGAATGTCTAAATGATTCTGTAATCGGTTAAGTCGCTGGATTGCAAGGATTCCCTCATCGGCTGTCCATTTAATGCGGGGAATATATTGGTCGGTTTCCTCTCCCAGATCCATGATCTGTGTACTGCCTTCTAAAATGTTATATACGTGTATAGTAACCAGGGAATTGTCTTCCCCGGCTTTTGGGTACTTGTATTGATAGTTTTCAGGGTAAAGATTTCCCCATATTTGCATTTGATATTCCGGAACTCCTGTTTCATCAAAGCGGTAATAGGCAATTTGTTTTCCATCTGGTGACCAAAAATATCCTTTAGTAAATCCGAATTCTTCTTCATATACCCAGTCTGTAGTTCCGTTAATGATACTTCTATCCTTACCATCCTGAGTTATTTGAGTTTCTTCCCCTAAAAATGGCTTGGCGATGAACAGGTTATTTTCACGTACGAAAGCAACCTGACTCCCGTCTGGAGAGAAAGAGGCCAGACGCTGCTTACCATTTTGAGATATGGATTGCAATTTTTTGGACTTAAGGTCATAAACAAAATAATTTGATTCGGATGAATGCCTATATATAGGTTCAGTTTCCGTAGGTATTAGGATTCTTGATTCGTCATCGCTGAATGTGTAAGATTCAAGGCGAATAGGTACAGAGTCTCCTTCAGGAATGAGATCGTTTTTCGTAACTAGAGTTTTAATAAATTTCCCCGATTTGTAATCGTAAACATTGAGAGAATCACTTTCTATAACACAGTAGGATTTTCCATCGTTCATGGAGTTTAACCCGTAAACCATGTGCGGGAAAAACTTGGGTGCCTTAAAAATATCATCAAGTGTAAGCACCGGCTTTTCGTCCTGCGCTATTACTGCAGGAATCCAAAGGATAGAAACAAGAAAAACAAAACTTCTGAATGTGGGTAATTTCATAACTATTCTGATTTTTAGATAAAAAAACTTCTATTCATACCATATTATAAACGCCAAAGGTAAAAAATCTGTCTGAACATAGGTTCATGCGGTTGTAAATCATCGTGTGAAGCTAATGTTTGTAACAAATGATCTTATACTTCGTTAAAATTATTAATTATGGTGTTTTTTTTAAGGTTTTCATTATATTTGGGGTCATTTTACTAAACACCATGCAATAAACTCTAAAATCCATTCAAGTTGAGAACAAAACTTTTACTCGGCATTACTTTGTTATCCTGTATGTTGAGCAGCGTTTTTGCTCAGGATCCTGATTATTCCCAGTTTTATAATGCACCCACTTATTATAATCCTGCATATGTTGGATTGACACAGGGACTAAAGGTAAGATTCAATTACAGAAGACAGTGGACTAAGATACCGGCGAAATTTAATTCTTACAATTTCTCTGCCGATATAGGAGAAAGAAATTTGCCTGGTGCAGGGGGTATTGGGATTATAGTTAATTCTACCAGGCAAGCCTCAGGGTATATCCGCAACAATATGTTTGGGTTTCTACCATCAGTCAGGATCCCTCTCAATGAAAACATGATCATTCAAACCGGTTTTCTCGCTGCATTTGTTCAAAAACGAATGGATTGGGACGGACTGCTATTTTCCGATCAGCTTGATCCGGTTTATGGAAACATTTATAACACGAAGTTCGTGCCACCTTCTGATGATCGGGTTACCTACCCTGATTTTTCTTTCGGTACGATTTTTCAGTTCCAGGGGAGTGATAATAGTATCATTGGTACATTGGGAGGGGCAATCCATCATCTTACACGTCCTAATGAATCATTTATAGGGAAAAATGCCCCGCTTGCCCGAAAATATGTAGCGCATTTTGACTTGATTTTTGATTTTTCACAAAGTAGTGGATTCTATCAGAAGACCAGAGATTTCAAGATCAATCCTGGAATTTTCTTCCAAAATCAGGCGAAAATGAATGACTATATGGTAGGAATGAATATATATTTCTCAAGAGTATACATTGGCGCTTGGTATAAAAATGAGACTTTGGAATATGACCAATATTCTCATTTTTCCCTGATGGGTGGTATTAATATCCCTGTAAATGGCGATGACTCACGGGTGAAGTTTATGTATAGCTATGATATGGTAATAAATGCCGAACATATCTTTACTGGTCCTTCTCATGAGATTTCTGTGATTTTTGAGTTTGATGATATTTCTCTGATTGGTGGAGGAAGCAGTATCACAGGAGTTCGCAGTCGTCGTGGGTATGAAAGAATGGAATGCTCACCTTTCTAGAGGAATATTGCCCTAATTAATCTTCTGTTAAAATACATCAAGTTTGACGAATAAGGATTTCAATGATCCTTTAACTTAGATGAAACAGGTTTGTATATTTATACTTTCCTGGTAAGTTTATAAAGATGTGTCACCTGCATTTTTAATTATCCATTATGGATTTTTGTATACCATTATATAATATGGTATAACGCACATTAGTCCCAAGCATGTATCCAATTCTGGGAAACTATGGTATTATCCAGATCTTCAAAATAAATGGATTGTCGCAGAGTCCAATTGAAAACCTGCCATTGTCTAAAATCTTAATCGTCTGGATTCCTGATTATTATCGAATAAGGAAGACTGTGCCAGATCTGCGGAAATTTCCCGTACCGTCATCCATACCTTGCCAGGTTGTGTTGTCCTTAAAAGTAGCCCTGGCTTTCCAGATATAAGTTCCTGGGGGAGCAGGTTCGTCGAGAAAAGTTCCATTCCAGGATTCCTTGGGCGCACCACTGGTGGTAATGGAGCTTGATGACCAGATTAGGTTTCCTTTCATACTGAATATCTCAATCTGGTATGTCTTTAGATTATGCCCCGTTGGTTCAAACTTCCTGACTTCAGGTAGATCACTAGTAGGAGCAAATGCATTTGGAATATACAAGCCTTTGAAAATAAACTCATATTTCAGATAGGTAGTATCCGGGCAATCGTATTCATTAAAGGCAACCAGCATGATATTAAATACACCGTCATCTTCATACGCAACAACGGGTTCTGTATCATCAGATGTCATCCCATTATCAAAATCCCACTCATATGTTATGGCTCCTTCTGAATAATTAACACAAAAAATTTGACCTTGTTCTCCACGGTAATTGGTAATAATTCCAAAATCTGCTTTGGGATTATTATATACTTCAATATTTCTGGTTGTTGTATCCATGCAGCCCAAAATGTCAGTAATGATGAGTCTTGTCAGATAAACTCCGGAAGTATCATAAGTGTATGATGGGTTTTGAAGGATAGACGTGTCAGAATAACTCAGGGGATTCCCAAAATTCCAGAACCAGTGTGCTATCGCACCACCGGAAGTGTCTGATTCATCAGTAAAGAATACGGGATTTCCCATACAAGCATTTGAAAAATCAAAAGTTGCACGTGGGGGATTTACAATTTCTATGGTATCAATAAATGTGTTTTTACACCCTTGTATGTTCGTTGCTGTAAGCTGCGGGTAATAGATTCCGATCGATGGATATTCGTATGAGGCATTCTTCATTGTCGATGTATCCGTGAAACTGCCTGGATCTTTAAACTCCCAGAGCCAATCTGTTACCGGGATTCCATTTGTGTTTGTAGTATTTGTAAACACAGTTGTGTGATTGATACATGGAGCAACAAAAGTGAAATTGGCTGTTGGAGCTTGTCTGACCTGAACAGTACGGAAAGCAGTATCTGAAAAGCTGCTTCCTTGTGTCATTGCTGTGATGACGAGCCTTACAGTATAAGTGCCGGGATCAGTGTATTCATGACAGATGCTGTCCTGATACTGAGAATAGATACTTGTATTTCCATCTCCAAAGTCCCATTCCCACTGTGTTAGACCTCCTGAATTTCCATAAAAATGAGAAGTGTCGGTGAAACAAATCGGATCTTCAGTGCATAACGGATACTTTGTATAATAGAATCCTGCTGTTAAACAAGGTGCTTTAATGACAGGCTGAATAATAGAATCTGTGCAACCAAGTGCATTTGTTACTATAAGTTTAACATAGTAAATACTGTCAATTGGAGCATATAAGTGAGTCGGATTAGGAATAAAGGCGTAATTACTTGCACCGGAAGAAGGATCTCCAAAATCCCATGACCATGAGGTAACAAAAACACCTCCACCAATGGATTGATCAAAAAATCTTGTTGCCGAATTACATGAGGCAGTGTCTGCAATAAACCTTGGAATTGGAAGTGAATCAACGGTGACCTGATGTGTAACGCTTGAAACACAATTATGAATGTCTTTTGCATTAAGAACAACAAGGTATTTTCCAGGTGCAGTGAACATATGGCTCATGGTATCAAAAGGAGTGTTTATTACCGGAGTTCCATCACCAAAATTCCATGTCCAGGCTACAACAGAATCATTATCAGGGGTAAATGAAGGTGTAAATACAGTTCTCTGCCTGAAACAAACATCGTTGAATGAAAAATCAACCTGTAGGTTTTCAAAAACGCATACCGTATCAGTAATTGTATTCGTACATAAATTTTCATCAGTGATGGTAAGAGAAACCAAATAACAGGTATCGGTTAGCGAATAGGTGTAAACAGGATTTACCTCAGTTGAAAAATATCCATTATCAAGTTCCCATAACCAGCTTTGTATAGGACTTCCAGACCCCCCGCTAACAGATTCATCTGAGAAATAAATCGTTCCCGGAGGATTACATGATTGGTCATAAGAAAAAACAGACTTTGGATTATCAAAAATTGTAACCCATTTACTGACCTCATCATTACATCCGTTATTATCTGTTACATTGAAATAAACGAAGTAACTTCCTGGTCCACTGAAAGTATGATAGGGGTTTTGTAAATTGGATGTGTCGTTCGGAGCGGTTCCTGGATCACCAAAGTTCCAGAACCATTGCGTAATCGGTGCAGATCCGGCAATAGACCGGTCGATAAACAGAGTTGAATCTTCTGCGCAGTTTTGCTGGAAAATATAATTTGCATCAGGTATATCATTTATCAAAACATTGAGTCCGTATGTCTGATCGCAACCGATAGTGTCAATTATGGTTATAGTGACATAGAAAGTTCCGGATGCGGTAAAGATATGCCAGGGATTTGGCAAAGACGACGTATCTGCAGTTCCTGATGCAGGGTCTCCAAAATCCCAGAAATATTCTGCCACTGCTCCTATATCTGTTGAATCGGGATCAACGTTAAAGAAAACGGTATCACCGTAACACTTGATTGTTGGGGAAGACAAGAACGCAACATTCGGAGAAGGGTGAATTACAATGGATTGAGATATTGTATCAATACATCCATTGGAACTGGTTACCTGTAAAGATACTGTGTAGGTTCCTGGATAATTATATATATGGTAAGGATTTTGAAGAGTAGATGTATTGTTGGCACCCGATGTTGGGTCTCCAAAATTCCAGTACCAGGCTTGAATATTGTATCCGAAACCATTTGATTGATCAATGAATTGAACAAGGTTATCTTCACATGGTGAACCCGTATGAGTGAAGTTTGCTTCAGGTCCTTGTCCGACAATAACTTCACTAACAGTCGAATCAATACAACCGGTAGAGTTTGTAACTGCAAGAGAAACAACATAAGAGCCTGCAATGTCATAAATGTGAGAGACATCTGGATTGTCAGGGAAAAGTATTAACGTGTCCGTACCATCTCCAAAATACCAGTGCCAGGTATTTATATATCCTGTTGGAGTGGTAGATAAATTATAAAAATCAATCCCGAACCCGGTACATGTAGGTGAAGAATAAGTAAAGGATGCATTGGGTTGCTCGTTCACGAAAATGATTCTTGTGGTATCTTTACTGCAACCCTTGTTATCCGTTGCAGTTAATGTAACCACAAAAGTTCCTGGAGTAAAGTATACATGTACTGGGTTTTGCTGTACGGATGTTCCTCCGTCCCCGAACTCCCAGTACCAGGAAATTATATTCGTTCCATTACCATAAAACTGCATTGGTTGGTTTACACAGGATGTATCGGAATCTGTTCCTATGGATACATCTGGTAATTCATTTATGTTAACGGGTTTCACGATAGTATCAGAGCAGCCATTTGAATTCTCAACTATTAGGATAACATCAAAAATACCAGAGGTGGTGAAAATATGAGTTGGATTTTGTAGCTGAGATGTATTGAAAATACCTGATGCGGGATCGTCAAACTCCCAATACCAGCTAATAATGTTTGTTCCCCCATTGGGTGAACTTAAATCATAAAAGTTAACCGGAGTTCCATCACAACCTATACTATTATTAAAATTGGCTATAGGGTTGGCAACAACGATAACTTGTCGTGAGGTGGAATTCTGGCAACTGTCGGAGTCTGTGACGGTGAGGGTTACTTGAAATGTTCCCTGGTTTGCATATAAATGGGAGACATTTGGGCTTTGTGGAAAATTGATGGTGGTCGAATTCCCATCACCAAAGTCCCAGTGCCACCTGACAATATAACCATTGGGTGAAGTCGAAAGATCTGTAAAAACAACAGAATCATTAAGACAGGCTGGTCCTGTATGTATAAAATTAGGTGAAGGCAAGGGATTGACCGTAACCTGAGTAGTTTCAACATTAGTGCATCCGTTGATGTCCACTACTGAAAGTGTGACATTAAAAGTGCCTGTTTGCAGGTAAGTATGATTAACGGTTTGTCCTGATGCAGAACCTCCATCACCGAAATTCCATTGCCATGAAGTAACAGAAGCGGAACTACTGCCAGTGAAATTGGTCATTTCGTTCAAACAAGTAGGATTGGGCGTCGCCGTTATAGTGACATCCGGAATATCTGCGACCGTAACCTGCTGAATAATTGTATCAGTGCAGCCTTTATTATCCACAACACTGAGGCTGACGTCAAAAGTACCCGTTAGTGGATACAGATGGACAGGGTTTTGCAGAGTAGAAAACTGCCCATCATCAAAGTCCCAGTACCAGCTCACAATAGGATTCCCAGCTGTTCCGTAAAAAAAAGTGGGTTCACCAAGACAGGATGGTTCGGGATTCCATGTAAAATAAACATTGGGTTCGTCTGGTGCAGTAACAGTTCTGCTTGTTTGATCAGTACAGGTAACTCCACTGGAATCTGCTGTTACAGTCAAAGATACAATATAAGTTGCTCCGGGATTGAAGGTATGAACAGGATTTTGAATCGTGGAAGTATTTCCATCCCCAAAATCCCAACTCCATTGTACAATGGTATAATTTGGAGCAGCGCTTGACTGATCGACGAATTGAACAGTTGCACATTGCTGAAATGTAAACGTAAAGTTTGCATTAGCACTGCATTGTGAATATGCCGGACCATTATTCCAAAAAGCCAAAAGAGTTATAAGCGGTAACAAAGCTTTGGTTCCGGATCTTTTTGCAAGTTGAATGCCAGTGAACATGTTTTTCCAATTAGTTAATTACAGGCCCAATTTATGAGAAAACCCAAAAATATAAAATTATTCAGCAAACCCTCATAATTATTACGACAATAAACTAAAAAAGTTTTCTTACTTATTGGAAGGGTCCGGTAAAGAATTTTTATGCTGATCTGATTTTCTATATCTGGTAAGAAAATCTCCGATTTGTCTCCCATCCAATTGCTTTGCAATAATTTTAAAGTTAGAGTCGGTAATATAAATCGTTGGAGTCTTATAAACATCATACAAGATATGATAGTCACGGGTTATGCTCCTTGTACCGTTAACGTTTATCCAATCAATATCATACTTTTGAATGTACTCTTTCCACTTATAAAAGGAAGTGTCAGTGTTGACAGAAAACACGCCGATATCGTAAATGTCATTTTGTAGTAGCTCCTTTAATGCGGAAATTTCCTTTTTACACTCACCACATGTTACAGTCCAGAATATGATGATGTTGAAATCATGCCTTAGCTCATATAGTGATCGGAAGTTTCCGCTGGTATCGACAAGGATTAGTTCCGGTGCAAAATTTCCAATTAAAAGAGGCTTGATCCTTTCCACCCTTTCTACCATATTCTTTTTCATACTTGGACTTACCCAGGAATATTCTTTATCCTTGAAATACTTGTCCACCATGTGAACGAATATTTGATCATATCCCATAATATTCGATTGCTCGTAGGTAGATGTGAACTCAAAAAGTAAAAACTTATAAAGGTTTTCATTATTGATTGATTTTCCCATAATCTTATCGATTTCGATGATTACAGAATCAGGATGTTTTGGGATGACCTGTTCAAAGTACCTGTTTAGTTTGTTATAAAACACCGGTGTACGTATAAGTCTGGGATCATCAAAATTGATGTTATCCCAGTAATGAGATTTATAATAATTATATGCTTTTACCCTGGAGTCTTCTTTGCTTTGTTTTATAGAATCGGGAATTTCTGGCTCTTTTAGTAAAAGGAAGATAGTTGAAAGTATATGTTCCGGGTGATCTTGGATGAATTGTTCCTTGTAATCCGTATTTTTTTTGTTTATTTGATTTATGTCTTCTTCAAGTTTTGCTTTAATTTCAATGCTATTCGTAGTTTTTAATAGTTCTTCTTTTTCTTTCATTTGCCGGAAGAGGGATGAGGAAATGGATTGATAATCAAAAAACAACTGATTGGCCTTGGAGTCCTTGATTTTTGCAAGACCAATATAATCAGAGGTATCCGTTAAAATTTGAAAATACTGATCTTCATTCAAACAGAACTCTATTATCTTGACTTTATTCTGATTTGCAATAAAATATACCCCTTCATCTAACAAAGAATCTTTTTCGAATACATATTGATTCCTGTTATCTAAGAAAGCGGTATCTTCAACTGTGAGCTTATCCGCGTAATAGCTTCCCAGGAAAAGAATAGAGTCGTTGAGTCCGTTGATTTCAAATGAAATATTATAGCCTTCCTGGGCTATTATTGATTTATGTGTAACTACCTGCAAGGTTAGAATCAGAAAATAAATGCAAAGTTTTTTCATTAGTTTCTCAGTAAATTAGGGATGTAAAAGTAGAAAATTTCTTACATTTGCATTCCGTTTTCGGGGTGCTAGCTCAGTTGGTTTAGAGCGCATGCTTGACAGGCATGAGGTCACTGGTTCGATCCCAGTGCATCCCACAAAAAAATCTAACCTTATATAGTTGATTTACAACTACTTCCTTCTTTCCTTTAAAAAAAATCAAAAAAAAGTTTTGATTTAAGGGTTACCTTTTGCATTCCTACCGTATAAATAACTGCAATAAGTCTACATCTTTTGGGAATAAGTTAAGTCTAAGTCGAACTTTTAAATTGTGAGTAAATGAAAACTTCAAAATTTTTTGAAGGTCAGGAGTATTCTTTTGCAGTACTCAACAACACTGAACTTAACATGGTCAGGGGGGGAATCAACGACAGCGATCCCACCAAGCTCATGCAAGAGGAGGATGACGATATCTGGTTGTAAGATATCCTCCGACAATTTTTTTATTTTGTTTTAGGCTGCGCCAACAGCTAAATTTCATAGTTTTGTAATATGAAGGTTCGTTTGTGCGCAAATTTATGCCTAACTGCTATTTTTTTGTCATTTTTTATGATGGCAAAAGGTATGCAGGCTACTAACCCTGAGGAAAAAACAGCGGAAGAGTATAACCGCCTTGGTAGAAGTGCTGCAGCAAAAGGGAACTTTGACGATGCCAGGATGTATTTCCTAAAGGCCGTTACAAGCGATTCATCATTTGCACCTGCATATAACAATCTGGGAATTTTTTTCCGGTTGCAGGGAAAGTATGATGAATCGCTTGATTATTTTAATCAGGCTGAGAAATTGTACCTTTCTTCTTCGAATTCTGAAGAATTATATATAGCAAGTGTTTATAATAATAAAGGGATTGTTTTTAAAGACAAGGGAGATTATTTCCAGGCGTTACGCTATTATAATAATGCATTAAATATTTTTTTATCCAGCCCTTCAGGCATGAAGAGTGCCGCTCAGGTTTACAATAATATTGGCATTATATATTTGATCCAGAGTGAATTCGGTAGAGCTTTGGAGATGTTCCTCAAAAGCATTGAGATTAAAGAGGATTATGAGCCGGAAGATCTTTCCGTTGCATTTGCAAATTGCGCTATGGCTTATGCCGGATTGAATGAATATAGTCTGGCGGAGGAGTATACAACGAAGTCTATTGACAATAAGATCAAGTATTTTGGCGAGCGCAATTATAAATTGGGTGAATCATATCTGAATCTTGCGCAACTAAAAATTCTTCAGGGGAAAGATGAGAGCGGCCTGGAGTACTTTGAGAAGGCTATACAGCTTTATGATGAAGTATTGGGTCCTCTTAGCACATTTCATTCAGGGGTTTACCAACCAAAGGGAAGTTATTATCTCGACAAGGGCCAATATCGAAAAGCACTTGAAATGTTTCAGCTTTCAATTATCTCTCTGGTGGAAAATTTCAAGGATACAAGCATTTTTGAAAATCCCGAAAAGGATAACCTGTTAATGCAGACAATGCTTCTGAGTGCATTGAGTTTTAAGGCTGAAGCATTATCCAGGATTTATTTCCAGGGTGGGAATAAAGATCGGCGATGGCTCATCGAGAGTATGGAAGTGTATGATATCCTGGCATACATGATAGAAAAGATGCGTGGAGGATATCTTGATGAAGAGAGTAAATTATTTATTACTCAAAATGCCCGGGATAGCTATAATGCTGCCCTCATTGTAAGTAATGAGTTATACACGCATACTGGGGAAAACGAATACAAAATGACAGCATTTGTAATGGCTGAAAAAGGCAAGGCTGCCGTTTTGTCTTCTGCTGTACTTGATTTACAAAACAAGCAAGTATATGGTATTCCGGAGAAATTGCAGCGTTTTGAAAAGAACATACTTATAGAAGCAGACTTTTATGATAAAAAGTTGTATGAGGAAAGACAAAAACGAGAACCTGATACTGGCAAGATAATACGTTGGCAGAGTAAGGCCCTGGAGTTAAGTAGACAATACGATAGTCTGATGACTTTCCTTCAGGATGAGTATCCCGATTACTATGAACTTAAATATGATAATAAAATAGCATCTGTAGAAGAGATTCAAAGCCAGATTGCCCGGAACGAAGCTATAATTGAATTTACTATGACAGATACGTTGCTTTATATGTTTGTTATAACCCGCAACGATTTTGATATTTTCCCTAAGAACATTGATTCACTCTTTTATAAGTCACTTGATAACGTAATTTCAAAACTGAAAGACAACAGGTTCGGAAATATTGGAATTGAAGAATATAATGACTTAAACGGTAATTTGCACAATTTATATGTACTATTGTTTTCAGATGTCGAGCCTGTAATAAAGAATAAAAGATTGATTATCATACCGGATAATCAATTGGGATATCTTCCTTTTGAAGTACTTTTAACCGCCGAGCCTGCTCCTGGTGAATTTGATTTTAAAAATTTACCGTATTTATTAAGAAGTCACCCGGTCAGTTATTCATATTCGGCAAATATGTTAATACAGCAAAAAAAGATTGAAAAAGGAAAAAGATTGAATTTGCTGGCGTTTGCTCCTACCTATGAAAATGTATCGGTAATTGATACCGGTAAGTTTATTGCCAGTCGTAATTATAAATACGATTTAGTCCCCCTGCGCTTTGTTAAAGAAGAGACCTCTGGCATCAGCAGTATAATAAAAGGTAAAGTATATCAGGATTATGAAGCAACCGAAGAAGCATTTTGGAAAGAAGCTTCACAATATGATGTCTTACATTTTGCGATGCATACTCTGATCAACGATGATAATCCAATGTACTCGCAGCTTGTTTTTACATTAAACAATGATACTGCTGAAAACAAAGATGGTTTATTGAATACTTATGAAATCTATAATGCGGATCTTAAAGCCAGGTTGGCAGTATTAAGTGCATGTAATACAGGATCTGGAAAGCTTCAGAAAGGTGAAGGTATAATGAGTTTGGCCAGAGGATTCTTTTATGCGGGGGTTCCAGGCATCGTAATGACACTTTGGGCAGTTGAGGATCAATCAGGATCGGAATTAATGAAACTATTTTATCAGCATTTATCGGATGGCTACGAGATTGATATTGCTCTGCAAAAGGCCAAACTTGAATATCTTGCAACTGCCGATATGCTTACAGCACATCCCTATCTCTGGAGCGGTTATGTCAATATAGGTTATAATGGATCCCTTTATCAAAAACAAAAGGCCCTGCCTTATCTGGCAGGGGCCCTGGGGTTGGTTATCATTCTGGTATCAGTCTTTTGGATTCTGCGCCAACGAAAAATTAAATCTTATTAAGTCTTGTTGCTTTCTTTTGGGATAAAGAAGGCGGAAACTGTGAGTACAGTTTCCGCTTCTGATTAAGTCATAAGTCTATTGTGAGGTTGAAAACCTTCCGAAAAAAAAATTAAACAACTTTGTTAATGAACTGGTCATAGGGAGTCAACTTTTGGGAGGTTGACTATATGGTTTGCAATAAATCAATATCAAAAAACAAAGAACTTTAGTAAGTAACTTCAAAATTCAATATCCGAGTCGTGATTAAAAAAATACAGGGAAAATGATCCTTACCGGGGTTTACCTGTTAATACTCTTTATGATATTCTTGGCTTTGTACTTATAAGCACTGTTGCTGTTGCTTATTTCCTTAAAGATATCATAAGCCTTGTCGTTTTCATTGAGCTTCAGATAGCAAAGGCCTGCATACCATTTGGCTTTATCCTGGTAGAGGTTTTGATTCTGATTAACAATGTTGTTGAAAGGCTTCAGAGCATTCCTGTATTTTCCTGTTTCAATACTGGATATTCCTGCATAAAACTGAACTGGAATGTTGTTAGGATCCTGATCAAGGATTTTATTAAACAATTCAAGAGCTGCAGTGTAATCCCGGGTCTCATATTTCTGGAACCCTTCGATCAGCATTTTGTCTTCAGACTGACCACGGATGAGCAAAGCAGCGTCCGGTTGATAATAAATCCTGAAAAGGTTTTCATTCGTTACCGGCTTATCGGCATTCATGAAATAAAGTGAAATGCTGCCAAACAGAAGGACAAGAAAGAAGGCAGCTGCCGCAATTCTGTGTAACTTGCTCCTGAACAGTGATCTGACAATGGTAGTCGACTCAGGACGTTGGGTGAACTGATAAATGTTATCGAGATTACTTCTTAAGTCGATAACATCAGTTTCATTCAACGCTTCGTCTATTTCCTGGTAAAGTCTGACCTCCTGGTCAAGTGCGGGATCGTTGCCCAGTAATTCATCGAAATTCCTGAGCTCGTCTTCAGTTAACTCATTGTTTATCTTGCGGTCGATGAGGGCGACAAGACTGTTTTCAATGTTTTTCATTTGCTCTAAGTTTTATAGTAGGGATCATTTTTAATGCGTTTGACTAAAATCTCCTTGCATTGATACTTTCTTTTTTTTGCATATTTCTCACTTGTGTATCCCATGATTTTTGCTATCTCCTTCAGGGATACCTTTTCCATAAATAAGCGCAGGACTTGCTGACAATCTTTACTCAGACTTAGATAATGATTCTGATACATTTTAAATCTATCCTCAATCGGACTTGAAACGCTCTCCCCTGTTTCAATGTCGACAGATTCAAAATCTTCGGTATATCTTATCTTGTCCTGTTCTATCTTTCGCCTTTCCAGTTCTTTAAGCCATAAATTTTTGCTGATGGAAAAAATGTATGTTTTAAAGGAACAAGAAATAGCAAAATTCTTTTCGTTTTTAAGTCTCCTATAGATGACAATAATAGACTCCTGAAAGATGTCTTTTGCGTCATCCTCTGCTCCACTGTTTAGGATAATAAAGTTTTTGATTGCCGGATAAAACTTCTTGTAGATGTACTCTAATGTATCCGTATCGTTTAATCGTATGCCTTCAAGCAACGATTCCTCAATGTAATGCATCTCCTTATCCTTTTATTAGTTCCAAAATTTTCAAAAGGTAACCCTTCGTCTTGAATTTTTTTTTCATTTTTTTTCATTTTTTTTTCATAATTCGCATGATTCAGGGTAAACCTGTTTACTTAAACGGCAATAAAAAAAATAAGTTTTGTTTTAAAACGGGATTTTTGGGGAAATAATCTTGAATTTGAGTCCTCTTACTGGGGTATATAGCATCAAATAGGGAACTAATAAGAAAAAGTCCCTATGAAAAAATTAAGCATCTTTATGATTAGTTCCTTTTTGGTTATAATGGTAACCTTAGCGGGAGCATTTTTTTCAAAAAAAAATAAAAATAATCCTGGTAAAACCCTGCGTATTGGATTCTACAATGTTGAAAACCTTTTTGATCCTTACGACGACCCTAAAACGAATGATGACCAATTTACTCCATCCAACATTAAAGGCTGGTCGAATGAACGCTATCAACGAAAGTGTTTACTATTGTCGAAAACCATAATAGCAATGGGAATAAAGGGGCCTCCTGATTTTCTCGGCCTGGCCGAAATTGAAAATAAAAAAGTATTGACGGATTTGATTTATTCCACACCTTTATTGAATTGGGATATGGATATTATCCATGAGGATTCTCCAGATGAAAGAGGAATAGATGTTGCTGCCGTTTATAACAGGAATTTCTTGTCAGTAATTAACTATGGTTATTCAAAAGTAAGATTCAGATCCGATAAGCGACCTACCCGGAAAATCCTGTGTGCATGCCTGAAGACCAATAATAATGATACAATCTACATTTTGGTAAATCATTGGCCTTCACGTTTTGGAGGTCAACTTGAATCAGAAGATGGGAGGATTGATGCTTCAAATACATTGATTAATATTCTGGATTCTTTGAACTCACTAAAAGCAAATCCCCATATTATTATCATGGGTGATTTCAATGACAATCCTTCCGACAGAAGTATTCTAATGCTTACAGAGAAAAAATTCACTACCCTATATGGAAGAAAAACCTTCATTGTGAATCTGTCGGAGAGTATTGATTACTCAGGAACTCTGAAGTTCAATGCTGTGTGGTTTACTTTTGACCAAATTTTGATAAGTGATAATTTATTGCCCAATCCAGGAAAAAGTTGTTATATTGCATATGTAAATGCCAGGGTTTTTCATCCGGATTTTTTGTTATGCCAAGATGAAAATTATACTGGATTAAAGCCTTTTCGGACTTTTAGCGGAAGCAGGTATTTGGGAGGATTTAGTGACCACCTTCCGATATGCATAGATGTGGTTTTGGTGGACAGATGATAAATATCTCATAACAATGCAGTCCTGAATGTAAGGGAAACCTGAGATACCAGAGAAACGATGGTAATAAAAAAAAGAAAAAGCAGTTTCAAAGCATTTGGTTTCGTGATATTATGTGCAGGTTTGTTATCATCCTGGTTGTTTTTGATCCTTTTTAATGTTTTTATTCGTGAAGTTGTACTGCATCGCATTGTCAGTGAATTTGTCTTTGTAGAATCTTCCGGCAAATATTTTCTGGAAATCAGTGATATTGATTTTAATTTGTATTCACAGACCTTTGATATCGATAATGCTTATTTAATCCGAACAGTATCGTCACCACAGGAAAATGAGAGAAATGCCGGGTTGTTAAGGATTGGTGCAGGGAATGTGCAATTGTCAGGTTTTCGTCCTTTTCATTTTCTTTTTCTTCACAAGCTTATTTTCAGGAAGTTTATCATCGACAATCCTATTGTTGATATTATCGTACCTAAAAACAAAGCATCCGATACCATACATGTTGACCGTGGATATTCAGGACGGGGGCGTTTGTTTCCTGATGTGATTTTTAAGGAGTTGGAAATTAATCATGGACAAGCTAAGATCTACAGCAACCCGGGAGATACTTTATGCATTCACGATTTTAGTTTGACAGGAGAAGAAATTGTTTTTCATGAATACTTACTAAATGATGATATTTCCCCACTGGAATTTCAAAATATTGAGTTTTGCTTTAATGACATTGAGTTACATTCATTGGGCGTTTGGAATGATTTTAAAGTTAAATCCCTTAGTTACAATTCAGAATCATCTGATCTCAGAATTCTGGAAATCCAGGCTTTACAAAATTCGGGGGAATGTGAGAAATCACTGCATATTCCAGAGATATTACTGGAAAATATGAGTTTCAAAACTATATTATCTGGAATACATCTAAATAAAATTTCTGTAAATAATGCATTTTTATGCTATAGCATTCCTTTTCCTGATAAAACGGATACCGATCATAAAGACAAAAAAGCGATAATTCACTCATCAAATGATTTTCCTGTCAGTACTGACTCATTATTGATCAGGGATTTATATTTGCATTTGACAACGAATGAAGGTGCCATAGTCCAGGTAAATCAACTGGATTTAAAATCGGGCTCCATTGATTTGAGTTCAGTTTTTCACCATAAAAGATGGGCCTCTGATTCCGGAATGTGCGTGATGGCAGAGTCTGTTGAAATATGCTTTCCGGAATATAATCGATTTAATGCCGGGTATATTGGCTATTATGGATCAAAGCAATTGCTGGTCATGTCTGATGGTAAATTATCTTCAGGTTTAGAATCCGGATTTATTTCAGGAAAAGATGCCATAAACGTTGAAATACCCTACCTAAGGCTCAGAGGTTTGTCTGTGAAAGCTTTACAAAGTAATCCTGTTCTTTTGGATACCCTGCTTATTGAAAAAATGTTATTTAAACTTAACGGTAAACTTGCGAGTCAAAATGAGGCTGAATTGTCGGGGAGTAATCCTGCTAAAATAGGTATTCCAAAATCTGTTGAGATCAAACATGTGGAGATATCGGATGGAGAATTCGGGGTTTCGTTGTCAAAGAAAAATGGACAACAAGGTTCTTATAAGGCAAAATTCGGATATTCGTTATTGATGGGTCATTTGAATACAGAAGGATTCGGGCGGGATGCTGAAGGATCTGATTTTCCTGCCGAAAGGATAAACCTTAAGCTCAATGGAATAATTTTTAAAAATGGCAACGATGTTAATGCAAATATTCGTTCCGTGGAATTTAATTCTGAAGGAGGAAGGGTTACCGTTCAACATCCGGTCATAACCTTTTCGGATTCTGATAATGATAAAATGATAGAAGCAGGGGAAGTGCGAGTTTATGATCTGCCTTGGAGGTATTTCTTTCTGGTAGATCGAAATAGCAGAAATGGGCATATGAAATTGGCAGAACACGGTGTCAATGGTGTAATTGATATTCTGGAACCCTCATCCATAACTTTTAAAGATATTAACTATATCAGCGAATCCGGACAAGAAGAAATCTCGGTTAAAACCCTGAATATTTATGGGAAAGATTCGATAAATGCTTCAAAAATCTTCTTTATCCGGGGAGGGGATATGTTTAATGTTTCGGATACTACAATTTCTTTCACTTCTCAACGGCTCTTTCTAGGCCAATGGCAGTTTTTTGAATTCGATTCGTCATTGATAATAAGGGAGTTATGTGTGTATGGCCCGGATGTCACTTTGTGGAAATCTTCGTCAATTAAAAAACACGGAAATGTCAATTTGCCTCTGAATGTTTTCTCCCTTGATACACTATATATAATTGATGGTAAATTCCGGTATTATAACTCAACTAGCCAGGTTGAGAATCAGGCTCTTGCGGAGGGGCAGATAAATTTTCGTGGAAATGATATAAAAATAATAAAGCCATTTGTAAGAGGCAAGTTTCCGGAGTTTACCGGTGAATACTTGTTTTCAATCGGAAATTTTAGGGGAGGTCATCACACAAGCAGATGGGCAATTGGTGAGACAGATTATAATTCCGGGGAGGAATCTTTAAATTTCACTGATATCTCATACTTTAATCGGGAAAGTAAAGATTTTCCTATCGTAGTTGATGAAGTCATTGTGGATGAAGTTTTACTTAAGGGGGTTAATCCTTTACAGATTATAAATTCCTCAGACATATCTGTCAGGGATATCTTTGTAAAAAATCCCAACCTAAGGATTAGTTATTTCCCTGATTCTTCTTCGCATGAAAGCAAGAAATTCAGTGAAGGAGAAAGCTTCAGGGGAATTCAGATTGATAACTTTCAGATATCCGGAGGGAGTATAGTTTTTAACCAGTTTACAGATACAGGAATGATTCAGCGGATGGATGTAAAGGAGTTTGCGTTAGGATTTAGGGGATTTCAGTACAATCCTGGGTCTGAAGGTTATTTTGGACACAAAATGAGCATTACAGATGGTAGTTTCAGGATTCCTGCATTCTCTTTGGCCACACAAGGGGGGATGTATAATATTGGTTTCGAGAAATGTGAGTTAAAGTCTTTTCAAGATACCCTGACAATAGATTCATTTTATTTACATCCGAATTATTCAAAATACTCATTTGCTAAAGTTTTGGGATACCAGACCGACCGGATGAATATTTCTGTTTCAAGGATTGAATTGCTTGGGGTTGACTATTTTTCTATATTCTCAGGAGAGGTTTATATAAATAAAATTCTTATCAAGGATCCGGCAATCGAAGGATTTCGCGATAAAAGTATTCCATTTCCCGAAACCCAAAGGAGGAAACTTCCGGTAAGTATGCTCAACAGTATTACTATTCCCCTTAGAATCGACTCGGTTCGATTAATTGACGGGAAAATAAGGTATTACGAGCACGTGGAAGGATCTAAATATCCCGGGGAGGTATACTTTTCCCGGATAAACGGAACAATTGAAAATGTGGTAAACAGAGGCATGATCGAAGCGAATGATTCTATGATGAAAGCATTGATCACAGGCAGATTGATGGGGGAGGGCATTCTGAATGCAGAGATATTATTCCCGCTGCATGCTGAAAACGACACTTTCCAATTATCAGCCTCACTGGGAAATATGGATCTGACTTCTTTTTCAGAAATGACCAGGAATTTGTTCGGGGTAGAAATTAAAAAGGGTTGGGGTAGTGCTAGAACACTTAAACTGAACGGGAATAATGATTATTCAACCGGAGAGTTGTTGTTTCCGTATGAAAAGTTAAGGATTTCATTGTACAACAGGGAAAAAGGGAAAAAGCGAGGTGTGAGCTCAGAGTTGCTTGCTTTTTTGGCCAACGAACTTGTTCTGAAATCAAATAATCCCCGTCTTTTACGGAATTTAAAGACAGGAACTATTTATGCCAAAAGGGATTACCGGAAGTCATATTTTAACTTTGTATGGAAATCAACCCTTTGTGGTATTGAATCAACCTTGGGTTTTTCAAATAAAGATTTAAGGGAATATCAAAAATCTATAAAAAAAATGCAGGATAAAAAGCGCACAGGTATATCCGGAAAAATAGAACCTTAATCCTTTCAGGTATTATTGTTTTTGTTGTTATGTAAACCACATTCCTTCATATCCGGGTTTTCCCACCACCACCTTCCCGCTCTAAGGTCTTCTCCAGATTTGATGGCTCGAGTACAGGGCTGGCAACCTATGGAAGGAAATCCTTGGTCATGCAGTTTGTTATATGGTATACTATTGTTTTTTATATAATCCCATACATCGTTTTCCGACCAGTTTATAAGGGGATTAACTTTTATTATTTTGTTGTTTTCATCCCACTCTACAAGGTGATTGTCTTTTCTTGTGACAGACTGATCACTTCTTAATCCTGTAATCCAGATGTCGGTATTTTGAAGAGCCCGTCTCAGGGGTTCGATCTTTCTGATATTACAACAAAGTTTCCGGTTTTCTATACTACGGTAGAACAGGTTAATGCCATGTTCATTGACCATTTTCTCGGTTTTTTGTGTATCGGGGTAATATATTTCTATGAGAATATGGTATCGGTTTCTGGTTTTTTCTATAAGTTCATAAGTTTCAGGGAACAATCGACCTGTATCGAGGGTAAAAATTCTGATATCAAGTTTATAATGAGAGATCATTTGTGTGATTACCTGGTCTTCGGCTCCCATACTTGTTGAAAAGGCTGTTTTACCATGATATTTATCATTGAAGAAGAGCAGAACCTCATGGGCTGAAAAATTCTGAAGCAGATTGTTATAATCGTTTATTAGTTCCAATCTTTCCTGGGTTCCCATTACTTAATAATCATAAATTTGGATGCTAAAATACATCATTTTAATTAAACCTGATAATTCGGCAATAATGAAGTATCATTTTATCGCAATAGGGGGCAGTGTTATGCATAATCTGGCAATAGCACTGAAAAACAAGGGGAACCAGGTAAGCGGTTCTGATGATGAAATATTTGAGCCTTCGCTGGGTAGGTTAAAGGAATCAGGATTGTTACCAGATGCTGCCGGTTGGAATAAAGAAAGGATTAAAGGGGATCTCGATGCAATAATATTAGGTATGCACGCCAAGGCTGACAATCCTGAGCTCATCGAGGCAAGGAGGCTTGGAATTCCTGTATATTCTTTTCCTGAATTTCTTTATGAACAAACCAGGAATAAGACCAGAGTGGTTATATCGGGTAGTCATGGTAAGACAACCATCACATCCATGGTTATGCATGTGTTAAAGCAGGAGGGGATATTATTTGATTATCTGGTAGGAGCAAAACTGGAAGGATTTGACGTTATGGTAGGCATGAATGAAAAAGCTAACATAGCGGTATTCGAAGGGGATGAATATCTGACATCCCCCCTGGATCCCCGGCCAAAGTTCCATCTCTATCATCCTGACATTGCTCTGGTAACCGGGATTGCCTGGGATCATTACAATGTATTTCCAACCTTTGAGAATTACCTCGAACAGTTTATGATATTTGTACGTAGTATAGAGAAAGGAGGTATATATATATATTATGAGGGTGATAAAAATGCGATTGATTTGCTTCCTTTCTTACCCGTTGGTGTAACTGCCGTACCTTACCGGGAAGTTCCGTTTGATATTCAGAATGGGGATTATTTTCTGGTATACGATCAAAAAAGGTACCCTTTAGATTTATTTGGACTTCATAATATTCAAAACATTGCCGGGGCCTGGAAAATCTGCGGTCAATTAGGGGTTTCGGATGAAGCTTTTCTGAATGCCATAGCTACATTCCGGGGTGCATCCAGGAGGCTGGAAAAAGTATATGAAAGCAAGGAGTCCACTGTTTACTGGGATTTTGCTCATGCTCCTTCAAAAGTCCGGGCAACTGTTGAGGCAGTCAGACAGAAATATCCTGAGAGAAGATTGGTTGCTTGTCTGGAGTTACACACATACAGCAGTTTAAGTAAAGATTTTTTAACGAATTACGGGAGTTCCATGCATGGGGCAGATATTGCTGCCGTTTATTTTAATCCTCATGCAATTGCTTTAAAAGGGCTAAAAATGCTTGATTTTGAAGATGTTCGCCAGGCCTTTGCTCATTCAGATCTGCATGTATTCAATGATTCAAAGGTAATGCAGCAATTTCTAAAGGGATTGTCATGGACGGGGACGAATCTATTAATGATGAGTTCGGGTGATTTTGATGGGATAAAGGTTCGTGATTTTTCAGCCTCATTGTTAAAAGGAAAATAAAAGGCCTGTCACCAAGGGCAACAGGCCGGAGAAAATATTGTAGATTAACGGTTTATCCATTCATAGAAATCAGGAATTCTTCATTTGATTGGGTAAACCTCATTTTATCTTTCAGGAATTCCATAGCTTCGAGTGGATTCATATCAGCAAGGTGGTTGCGGAGTACCCAGATTCTTTGAAGGGTTTCCTTATCCAGGAGAAGGTCGTCACGCCGGGTACTTGATGCAATAATGTCGATGGCGGGGAAAATTCGTTTGTTCGATAGCTTGCGGTCGAGTTGAAGTTCCATATTTCCAGTTCCTTTAAATTCTTCGAAGATCACTTCGTCCATCTTGGAACCGGTGTCGATGAGTGCGGTTGCAATAATCGTAAGGGAGCCGCCATTTTCAATTTTTCGGGCTGCGCCAAAAAATCTTTTTGGTTTTTGAAGGGCATTAGCCTCAACGCCTCCTGATAATACCTTGCCTGATGCCGGGCTTACGGTGTTATATGCTCTGGCCAGGCGGGTGATGGAGTCGAGAAGAATGACAACATCATGTCCGCATTCGGTCATGCGTTTTGCTTTTTCAAGTACAATATTTGCAATTTTTACATGCCTTTCTGCAGGTTCATCGAATGTGGAAGAAATAACTTCAGCCTGCACCGATCTTTCCATATCTGTTACCTCTTCAGGCCTTTCATCGATCAGGAGCACAATAAGATAGGCTTCCGGGTGATTGAAAGCGATGGAGTTGGCAACAGCCTTTAGAAGCATAGT